>JANONZ010000289.1:0-2665 GCA_031421095.1 Thermomicrobiales bacterium | reverse complement strand
CTGGAACTCGGATTGACCCCGGACGAGGCGCTCAGCGCGGTCACCATCAACGCCGCCCGGGCACTTGGCCTGGAGGAGGAGATCGGTTCGCTGGAGCCGGGCAAGAGCGCCGACCTCGTCATCTGGCGCGTCCCGACCTCCACCCAGATCCCATATTGGCCGGCAGCCGACCTGGTCCGGACCGTGATCAAGCGCGGGCGCGTCGTGCTGGAGCGCGCCTGACCCTGCTCGTATCGGCGGTAGCGTTACATCCGGGCCTGCACTGGCGCTTGGCTGCGGGACCGAACCGAGCTCGGGAGCGGGGCCCGTGCGTATCGGCTTTCTCGGGCAGATTCATCGCTCCCAGCGCTGGCGTGGCCTGCAAGGTACGGACCGAGCCGGCCGGATCGACGGCAACCAACCCTTACGGGCCGGCCAACCCCGAATCAATCGGTGCCAGCGATAGGAGCCGCCACTGGGCGCAGCCGCCGAGCGCACCGCCGAGCACGGGGGCCGGCGAGGGCCGGGAGCGCCGAGGGCCGAGCGCACCGCCGAGCGCGGGCCGAGCGTGGCCGCCTAGGTCTTTGGGCTGCGGGACTCCAGCATCACCGTCGTCACCTCCGCCGGGAGGCTCGACAGGGTCACCGACAGCTTCGGCTGCGTCGTCGGTTCCGTGCCCATCTCGTGGAAGAAGCGCTTGAGGACTTCGGCGCAATCGGCCTCGTCGTCACACAGTGGCATCGGCACGACGATCCGCGGATCGAGCTGCGCGACGAGCGCGGCAGCGCGGGCCGGCGTGAGGGTCCCTCCAAGTGGCACGCACGCGATGTCCACCGAACCGATGTCGCCCAGCTTCTCTTCGGACAGCAGGTGGCCGATGTCGCCGAGGTGGATCGTGTGCAGCCCTTCAACCTCGATGACGAACGAGACCTGCTTGCCGGCCTCCGCGCCGCGGGCATCGTCGCGATAGGTCCTGACGCCCGTGATGAGGACATCCTTGACCTCGTACTCGCCGGGCCCATCCAGCACGAATGCGTCATCCAGGCTGCTGGGGAGGAGCGTCTGGCCGTCGCGCGAATGCTTGCCTTTGCCCCGCGGCAAGGGACGGTCTTCTGGGTGGCTGAAGGTGACGATGTCGCCAGTGATCCCACGCCCTGTCGGTCCGACGATCGACTGAAAGGGGTCGGTGACGATGACGGCGTCCTTGCCGCGGATGCGCATGCAGGTGCGCCCATACCAGGTGAGTTCCATCGGCGTGATTCTGACACAGGAGCCTGCATCGCCGCTCACCGGTCGCTCACCGTTCGAGCCCTTCAAAAAAGGAAGACCGGAGGCGCCTGCCCGATCGGCGCCCCCGGTCTTCGAGGGAGGGAGGGAAGGAACCCTTGCGGGTTCGTCCAAGGCGTACGCTACGGCGCGCAGATTCAGAGTCGAGGTGCCAACCGGTTAAGAAAGCGACACGGGACCCGCTCGACCGACAGGTCGCCCTCTCCATCAGGTCGTGCATGCGACAATCCCGCCCATGCCTTCGCTGTCTTCTGGGTACATCAGTCGTCGCGGACGCATCGGTCGCGGCCGGCGCTTGACGAGCGTTGCGGGCCTGGCCGTCCTCCTCGTGTTCGTCGCGGGGTGTGGTTCGGCAACGCCAACGGTCAGTCCGTCGGCTGCTGCGACGGCCGCCCCGCCTGGCTCGCCACCCTCATCGGCCGCCACCAGCGCCGCGCCGTCCGGGTCCGCGTCCGGCGCACCGTCGGGCATCCCAGCGGCCGACGTCGATGCGATCTACAACGCCATCGAGGCGCAGGTCATCGAGATCCGCGGGCTCAAACCGACCAGGCCCGTCGATCGCCAGGTCGTCGACGAAAGCCAGCTGCGCACGCTGATCACCCAGCTGTTCGACGAGGAGACCCCGCCGGCCTACCTGGCCGCCAACGAACGGTTGTACAAGGCGCTCGGCCTGATACCGATCGATGCGAAGCTGCGGGACCTGACGCTGGATCTGCTCAGCGGCGGTGTGGCCGGCTTTTACCGCAACGACCAGGGCAAACTCTATGTGGTCTCCAAGACCGGCAGGCCGGGGGTGACCGAGCGGATCACCTTCGCGCACGAGTACGACCATGCCCTCCAGGACCAGAACTACACCGTCTTCAAGGACCAGGACGGGGTGCGTGATCAGAGCGATCGGCTGCTCGCACGGCAGGCCGTCTATGAGGGCGACGCCACGCTGGTGATGACGCAGTGGGCCGTGAAGGCCCTGTCCCCGCAGGACCTCGCGGAGCTCGTCGCGCTGAGCGCCGACCCGGCAACCGCCGCCCTGCTGGCCAGGATGCCGCCCATCATGCGCGAGACCCTGCTCTACCCATATACGACCGGCTTTGCCTATGTCCAGCGGGCCCAGTCGAGCGGCGGGTGGGCCGCGGTCAACAAGCTCTACGAGCGGATGCCCGAATCGACCGAACAGATCCTCCACCCCGAGAAGTACGCTGCTTCAGAGGCGCCGGTCAAGGTGAGCTTCCCGGCCGACCTCGCGACTCGCCTTGGCAAGGGCTGGACGGTCCCCCTGGAGGACACGTTCGGCGAGCTGCAGATGGGCATCTGGCTGGCGGCCGGCAGTCCGGCCACGGCCACGTCCACCGCGGCGGCCGCAGGCTGGGGAGGGGATCGTCTGGCGGTCATCGATGGGCCG
>JANONZ010000288.1:0-3649 GCA_031421095.1 Thermomicrobiales bacterium | reverse complement strand
GACGTAGATCGCCTGCCAACCGGATGGCCCACCCGCTCTGGCCGCACTCGCGCTGGGGCCGGATGAGGCGCCGACTGGCGGCGGGACCGCGTAGAACTCGACGACTTCGATCGGATCGAGTTCGGGTGGCGCTGGCGGGTCGGCAAGGAACCGTGGGTTGTCGGCGGGCACCCAGATCGCGCCGTTCCCCTCCCGCATCGCCCCCAACCAGGGGCCGATGACCCGCCAGCGCATCCCGTACAGCGGCAGACCCAGGACTGTCCGCTCCACCGGGACGCCGATGGCCGCGTACAGATCAAGCGACCAGGCGAGGTCCTGCGCCGCCCCATCTCGACGATCGAGGGGCGCAGACGCGCCGACATCGGAGCCAGCGTAGCGGTAGTCGTAGCCCATCAGGAAGATGCGGTCGGCTCCGCTGGCCGACGCCGCCAGGGCCATCGCGGCGCCGGTACGCCCGGCCGCGGTCGCGACGGAGACCTGCCCGTCCGGACGTTCGACGCGCAGCGCGGTCCGCAGCCACCCGACGAATGCGCCGTAGGCCGGCACGAGATCCACGTCGAGCTGTTCGATATCGACATTGATGCCGTCAAGGTCCAACTTCACCGCCAGCGCGACGAGCACATCGATCACCTTGGCCTGGGCTTTTTCGGAGGCAAGCAGGCGCTGGTTCTTGCGCGTCCCGAAACTTGAATAGACGAGCTGGACCGCAACGCCACGGTCGTGCGCCTGGCGGATGAGCCGCGTACCGAGGTCGCCGGTGATGCGCTTGTAGCCGGTCTGGCCCGTGTCGAGGGATCCATCCTTGAGGTGCGTGACGGAGAAGAGCGCCAGCGTCGTCAGTCGGATGTCGGCGACGTGCCCGGCGATCCCCTCGTCCATCTCCCAATACGGGACGTAGCCGAAGACCTCATGACCGGGGGCGGGCGGCGGCGTGCTGACGCGCGTGTCGGCCATGGCGCTCGGGTCGGTGGTGTTGGTCGGTGGGAGGCGGGACGAGCCCAGCGCGCCAGCCAGGACGATCGCAGCGACGACCGCGATGGCAGCGGTGCCGATGACGGGCCGGCGAGTCATGTCAGGGTCAGCCGGCCTTCGTGGGATTCGCCTCGACGTCGTGATCCGCGAAGGACGGGCGCCATGGACCTGAGCCGGCGATGAACGGCTGCATGATTGCCCGTTCGGCCTGGACGATGTGCATAAGGTCGTGGGCGGCCCACTCGTTGAGCAATTGACGCAGCGAGACGACGCCGAGCGCCGGGTGGCGCGACGTCCGGTCCAGGTCCGCGTCGGTGACGGTGGCCAGAAGGCTCAAGCTCTCCACCCGGCCGGCGGCGTGGCGGTCGACGAGGGTCTGCGGGTCGGTGTCGTCCCCGCCCTGGGCGGGATCGCTGTCGGGATCGTAGATCTCGAGGTCCGGACTGCCTTCCAGGATGGCCCGGACACGCGCGCTGAAGACGCCGGCCTCGGTCACACTGGCATGCCGGAGGCACTCCAGCGCGGACCACTCCCGGGGCGCGGGCGGTCGGTCCAGCAGTTCCCGATCGATACCGTTGGCGATGGCGCGCCAGCGATCCGCGTCGACGGTCAGGATGTCGATCGTGCGCTTGATGAGATCGGTCATGCAGCGGACGGTACCACCAGATGGGGCTGCCGTCGGCAGGGGTCCCGTATCGTGGCGCCCATGACGGAGACGGCGACGCCCACCTCGACGACGACGTCGGTCTCACTTCTGCGCGACCGGATGTTCGCGCGGCTGTGGTTCACGCAGGCGGCGACCCAGATCGGCGGCAACATGGCGCTCTATGCGCTGACCGTGCTCGTGTTCACGTCCACGCGCTCCAACACGGCGGTCAGTGCCCTGGTCATGTCGTTCGTCGTGCCGACGATCTTCCTGTCGGCCTTCGCTGGCGTCGTCGTCGATCGCCTCGACCTGCGCCTGGCGCTCATCGGACCGAACCTCGCCCGCGCAACCATGACCCTAGGCCTCGCCCTGGCCGGAGCGAACGTGGCGGCCCTGCTGCTGCTCAATCTGGGGATCAGCTTCACCAGCATCTTCCTCACGCCTGCCGAAGGCTCGATGATCCCGCGCGTCGTCCGACGCGAGCAGCTCGAGACGGCGATGGGCGTGTTCAACCTGACACTCCAGGCCTCGTTCGCCGTCGGATTCACCTTCCTCGGGCCGTTGCTCGTGACCCTGGCGGGGCCCTCGTTCGTCCTGGGGGTGGTGACGGTCCTGTACGTCGCGGCCACCATCGCCTGCTTCGGGCTACCTGAGGCGCCGCCGAGGCCCATCGCGCCCGGCGTGGCGCATCCCTCGTTCCGCGAGCCCGTCCGGCAGCTGCGCGAAGGGCTCGCCGCGATCCATGGCGATCGGGAGATCAGTCGGCCGATCCTCCACCTGGCTGCCGCCACCTCGATCGCCGGCGTCCTGGGACTGCGTCGGCTCGCCCGCCTGTCCTCACGTCGCCGGGCGGCGGAGGGCGGTCTCGCCGTCCTGGGCCTTTCGACCCTGGCCCTGGCCCTGGTCGGCACGCTGCCACGAGCACTGGACCTGAGCGCCATCACGCTGGTACCGATCGTGGTGGTCATCGCCGTCATCGCCGGAGCCGCCTACGCCGCCACGTCCGTCTCCGCGCAGACCGCCCTGTTCGAGAGCATGCCCGGGGCGCTGCGCGGCAGGATCTTCGGCGTCCTGGCCTCGATCGTGAGCGCGGCAAGCCTCATCCCGGTCCTCATCGCCGGGCCGTTGGCTGATCGGATCTCGGCACCCACGGTCATCGGGATGGTCGGGATCGGGATCGTGGCGGTCGCGCTTCTGTCGGCTCGACGGTTCGGGCCTGTGGGTGGGCCGTCGCACTCGGCCCGACCGTGAGGCAATTGGCGGCGCGTGCATCCTGTCGATTCCGCAGTGGCCCGTTCGTCATGAACACAGGACGGCGATCAGCCGCCTCGCTGGACCACCGGTCCCGCGGAACCCCTCGGAGGAGATGCGACCCATGGCGAACTTCCTGCTCCTGTATCACGGCGGCAAGATGCCCGAGACGCCCGAGGAGGGCGCCCAGGTCATGAAGGCGTGGACCGACTGGTTCGGCGCGATCGGCGGCGCCCTCGTCGACGGCGGCAACCCGGTCTCCCGCTCCAGGACGATCTCCCCGGGCGGTTCGGTCAGCGACGCTACCTCGGACGTCTCCGGCTATAGCGTCATCAAGGCCGAAAGTCTCGACGCCGCTGTCGAGTTGGCCAAGGGCTGCCCGGTCCTGCTCGGCGATTCCCGCGTCGAGGTGGCGGAGACGTTCGCGGCGATGTAGTGCAGCGCTGTCAGGCGCGGTCGGGCTCCTCGCGACGGGCCCGACCGCGTCGATAGCGAGCGAACGGCACGAACCGCGTCGTGCTCGGCTAGTTCTCTCGGGCCATCGGCTCCAGATCGATCGTCCGGACCTGGCGCGTACGACCGGCTTCGGTCCGTACGAGGGCGGCCGGGATCACGCCCGAAGTCAACTTCTCGATCACCGCCGCTTCGCCGGCGTACAGACCGCCACCCGCGATCCTGACCCGGTCCCCCACTGAAAGACCGGCCCTGCCGCTTCCGGCGGTCAGGTCGATCGTTGCTACCGTGGGTCGAATGTATGGTTCGGGGCCCGCTCCGGCGCGC
>JANONZ010000287.1:0-3532 GCA_031421095.1 Thermomicrobiales bacterium | reverse complement strand
AGACCTTGCCGACCTCGCGGTTCAGCCGTTTCGCCGATTCGAGGTCGTGGCCGAACGGCTTCTCGATGACGATCCGCCGCCACCCGCCGTCGTGGGTCTCGTGGTCCAGGCCGACCCGCCCCAGCTGGGCGACGATCTCCGTGAACTGGGATGGCTGCGTTGCCAGGTAGAACAGGCGATTGCCGCGGCTGCCGTGCTCTCGATCGAGGATATCGAGGTGGGTGGCCAGGGCGTCGAAGCCGGCCGGATCGTCGAAGTCCAGTCGCTGGTAGACGATCCGTTCGCTGAACGAGTCCCAGGCGTCGGTATCGATGGGGAGGATCCGGCTGTACTGCGCGAGCGAGGCGCGCACCTCCTCACGGAACGAGGCATCGTCGTGCGGCCGACGTCCCACGGCCACCAGCAGGAATTCGTGCGGCAGGAGGTTGGTCCGCCACAACTGGTAGAGGGCCGGGATGACCTTGCGATGGGCGAGGTCGCCCGTCGCCCCGAACAGGACGAGCATGGACGGATCCGGCACGCGCTCCAGACGGAGGCCTTCACGCAGGACGTTCTCGACCGGTTTCGGCCGGGACGGGCGCTTGGTCTGGCGACTCAGGCGCAGCGCCTTCATCGTTCGGGGCACATCCCTGGGACGCGTCACCGGTCGGGCCGGTACGGGCTGTTCGGGCCCAGCGTCCGTCGCCGGCCCCGCGTCCGTCGCCGGGACGGCCTCGCTGCCCTTGGTCCGACGAGCCGCCATCCGGGCTATTCGGTCTTGACGGCGTGGCCGCCGAACTCGTTGCGCAGCGCCGCCAGCACCTTGGCCCCGTAGGAGTCGTCCTGGCGCGACCGGAAGCGGGTCAGCAGCGACAGCGTGATGACCGGCGCGGGAACGTCATGGTCCATGGCCTCCTGCACGGTCCAGCGGCCCTCGCCGGAGTCCGCCACGAAGCCCTTGAGGTTGGCCAGGTCCTGCCCGTTGGCCCGGAAGGCGCGACCGGCCAACTCCAGCAGCCACGACCGGACGACCGAGCCCTGCATCCAGAGCTCCGAGATCGCGGCCAGGTCCAGCTCGTAGTCACTGGCGTGCATGATCTCGAAGCCTTCGGCGTAGGCCTGCATGAGCCCGTACTCGATCCCGTTGTGGACCATCTTCACGTAGTGCCCGGCGCCCGGGCCGCCCACGTGGCGATAGCCGTCGGCGGGTGCCAGCGAGGTGAAGATCGGGACCAGCGGATCCACCGCGGCCGCATCGCCACCGACCATCAGGCAGTACCCGAGCTTGAGCCCCCAGATACCGCCCGACGTGCCCGCATCGATGTAGCCGATGCCGCGCTCGGCCAATGCCTTGTGACGCCGCACGTCGTCGTGGAAGTTCGTGTTGCCGCCATCGATGATCGTGTCGCCCGGCTCGAGATGTTCCAGCAGCTCCGCGATCTGGGCCTCCGTCGCATCGCCGGCCGGGACCATCACCCAGACCGCACGAGGCTTCGCCAGGGCGCCGACCAGCTCCGCGATCGAGAACGATGCGATGGCGCCCTCGCCGGCGATCTCGGTCGTCTTCTCCGGCGTCCGGTTGTAGGCGACGACCTCGTGGCCGTCCAGCAGCAACCGGCGGACCATGTTGGCCCCCATCCGGCCAAGTCCGATGAATCCGATCCGCATCTCGATCAAGCCTCCGTCGTGATGTCGAGGGCCGCGCCGAGGGCCCGCTCCAGGGCGGCCAGCCCGACATCCGGGTCAGCCCCCAGGTGGACGCGCAGGATGGGCAGGTCGTGCCCTTCGATGGCGGCGAAGTCACCGGCCGCCTGGGCATCGATGAGCTGACCGAAGGTGTACGGCCAGCCGGGGATCGCAACGTCGTTCGGGTGGTCCGAGGTGAGCTGGAGGAACCAGCCGATCGGCGCCCCGCCCTTGTGCAGCTGGCCGGTGGAGTGCAGGAAGCGCGGCCCGTAGCCGGCGGTCGTGGCGCGTCCCGTCCGATCGCGCAGGAGGGTGCGGATCCGCGCGACGGCCTGATCTCGGGATGGCGTCGGTGCGATGAACGCCTGGAGGGCGAGGTAGGCGTCTGGGCGGTGTCGGGCGAGGTGACGGGCCAGCTCGCCGACCACACCGCCGTCGCCGGACGTGAGCCGAAGGGCGGCGTCGCCGTGCAGCGTGAGACCGTCGCCGGCGGCAACGGGCGGGGCCTCGACGCTCGAGCCGCGTCCCTGGCCGACATCCTCAAGCAGCTGACGGGTCACCTGCTTGGCCTCCTCGACGTTCGGCTGGTCGAACGGGTCGATCCCCAGAACCGCGCCGGCGATGACCGTGGCCACCTCCCAGCGCACGAATTCCGCGCCCAGGTCGATGGGGTCGGCGATCTCGATGCGGAGTACCGGATGGCCGGCGGCCTGCAGCGCGTCGGCCAGCTCGTCGCTCTGGGTCCCGTCGGCGCCCATCAGGGAGAGCCGGACGAACGCGCGGTCCGGGCCATACGCCTGGACCGGGCCGAGCGGTTCCAGATCCACCGGCACGATCCCGACGCCGTGCTTGCCGGTGCTCTCGGCGATGAGCTGTTCTGCCCACGCCCCGAAGCTGACGATCTCGGCGTCTACCAGGAAGGTCAGCTTGTCGCGCCCGGCCTTGGCCAGGACGCCCATGGCCAAGCCCAGCGAGAGGCCGGGATTGCTGGCGGGATCGGGCTCGCGGCAGGCGCCCAGCATGGCCGATGCGGAAGCGAGCAAGGCATCGAGATCGATGCCGATGATCGAGGCCGGGACAAGTCCGACATAGGTGAGCGCCGCATAGCGACCACCGATGTCGGGCGGATTGAGGAAGATCTCGCGGAAGTCGTCGAGGTGGGGGATCGCCTCCGCGCTCTTGCCCGGATCCGTGATGGCCGCGAAGTACGCCCCGGCATGCTGGTACACGCGGTGGGGGACTGCCTTGAGCGCCTTCTCCGCGCGCGCCCAGGCGTAGGCCAGAAAGGCGAGGGGCTCCGTTGTCGTGCCCGACTTGGAGGCGATGATGACGAGCGTCCGCAGCGGATCGAGCGCATCCAGCGTCGCCGATACGTTCGCTGGATCCGTTGAATCCAGGATGCGCATCGCGAGGTAGCCGTCCTGGCTCCCGAATGTCCGGAGCAGCACGTCCGGCGCGAGGCTGCTGCCACCCATGCCCGCTACCACCGCCGTCTCGTAGCCCTCTTCGACGACCGCGTCACCGAACCCCTCCAGCCCGGCGATCCGGTCGACGAAATGGTTCGGCGCATCCAGCCAGCCCAGCCGCCCCAAGATCGTCGCGCCGACACGTGGATCGTTCGTCCAGAGGCTTACGTCACGCGCGAACAGCCGATTCGCCCAGTCCTCAGTCCGGGCTCGCTCGACGGCCGCTTCGTAGGCGGTGCGGTTGTCGCCCAGGGCGAGGCGGGGAGTGGCGACGGTGGTCGAGACGGGGTCGGTCATGGTCGGTCTCCGGAGGATGGTCGGCCGTCGTGCACGGACGATCGCAAGCTGGCTATCGTCGCGTTTCACGTCCGTCGGCCACGGTCAGGTCATGGTACGCCGCC
>JANONZ010000286.1:0-15358 GCA_031421095.1 Thermomicrobiales bacterium | reverse complement strand
CACCCGGATCATGGGCTTCGGTGCCTTCGTGGAGATCATGCCCGGCAAGGAAGGCCTGGTCCGTATCAGCGAATTGGCCGATCACCACGTTCCCACCGTCGAGGACGTCGTGTCCGTCGGCGACGAGATCATGGTCGTCGTCCTGGAAGTGGACCGCCAGGGCCGAGTCAACCTGTCGCGCAAGGCCGCGATGCAGCGGCACCTGGCCAAGGAACAGATCTGAGGGTCCAGCTCCAGTCGGGCTCGGCCCGCGAAACCCAGCGTCCAGGCTCGGCCGGTTCGGTTCCCTCGGGAGCCCTGCCGGCCGGTCGCGCTCCGGGCGATCCGCGGCCACGTCGAGCCACTCCGGATGCCGGGCGGCGGAGGCCCGCTGCTATACTCAGGGACGTGCCCGATCCTGCGACAGGATGAGCGGAGCCGTACCCCTTATGAGCCGTCAACCCCTTACCGTTGCCGTCGTCGGAGCCACCGGCGTCGTCGGACGGACGATGATCCAGGTCCTCAACGAGCGGGGATTCCCGGTCGGTGAGTTGCGTCTGCTCGCGTCCGGCCGGTCGGCCGGTCGGACGGTCTCCATCGATGGCCGAACGCTCGAGATCGGTGAGGCCACAGCGGACGCGTTCGATGGTGTCGATATCGCGCTCTTCGCGGCCGGTGGTGATGTCTCACTCGAATTGGCCCACGCCGCTGTCGCGCGCGGCGCGACGGTCATCGATAATTCATCGACCTGGCGGATGGACCCGACCGTCCCGCTCGTCGTGTCGCAGGTGAATCCCGATGACCTGGAGGGTCACCCGGGCATCGTGGCCAACCCGAACTGCTCCACGATGCAGCTTGCGCCTGTCCTCATGGCCCTGCGCGACAGCGTCGGTCTGGAGCGTGTGGTGGTCGACACCTACCAGTCCGTCTCGGGGACCGGCGCGGCAGCGCTGGCAGAGCTCGAGAGCCAGATCCGAGCCCACGTCAACGGCGAAGCCAAGACGGCATCGGTCTATCCGCATCCGATCGCCTTCAACGCGCTTCCCGAGATCGACGTCTTTCTGCCCAACGGCTATACCAGGGAAGAGTGGAAGATCGTTACCGAGAACCGCAAGATCCTGGGGCTGCCGGACCTCCGCATCTCGTGCACGGCTGTCCGCATCCCGGTCTTCGTGAGCCACTCCGAAGCCGTCCACGTCGAGACGCGCGGGCCCATCAGCCCTGAACGTGCCCGCCAGCTATTTGCAGCAGTGCCCGGCGTCGTGGTCCAGGACGATCCAGCTACACATCGCTACCCGCTGGCGACCGAGGCAGCCGGCCGTGACGAGATCTTCGTTGGCCGGATCCGGCGTGATATCTCCGTCGCGGACGATCGGGGCCTCGCCTTCTGGGTCGTATCGGACAACCTGCGCAAGGGCGCGGCCACGAACGCCGTGGAGCTCGCCGAATTGCTCCGCGAGCGCGACTGGGTCCGTTCTGCTGCGGTTCGCGGCGCCCGCCCGTATCGCGCGCCCGGACCCGTCGAGGTCACGGCGTGACCGACGTTGAGCGCCGGACGGCGCTCGAGGCGATCGCCGCCGAGGTTCGTGCCTGCACGAACTGTCGTCTTCACGAAGGTCGTACGCGGGCCGTCCCGGGCGAAGGTGACCCGGACACGGAGGTCGTGTTCGTCGGCGAGGGCCCAGGGTTCAACGAGGACCGCGACGGCCGGCCGTTCATCGGTCGAGCCGGGGACCTGCTGGTCAAGCTGCTTGGGTCGATCGGCTGGCGCCGCGAGGACGTCTTCATCACCAACGTCGTGAAATGCCGACCGCCGGAGAACCGGGACCCGCAGCCCGACGAGATCGCTGCCTGCGCGCCGTATCTGCAGCGCCAGCTGGAGATCCTCGACCCGGCCGTCATCGTCACGCTTGGCCGGTACTCCATGGCTCGCTTCATGCCGGGTGCCAGGATCTCGTCCGCCCATGGCACCGTCCGGCCGGCCGACCCGACCACCGGCGCGCGTTCTGCGCTCGTCTTCGCCATGTACCATCCGGCCGCGGCACTGCGCACCCCTGCGATCGAGCGCGACAGCTACGACGATATGAGCCGCGTCCCAGCGGCGCTCATCGACGCGCGCCGACACCGCGGGGCACCGACCACCGAGCCCACGGCGCCGGCCGCCGAGATCGCGGCACCGGCTGCGGTTCAGCCGGCCCACGAGCCGGCCCCACAGATGACACTCTTCCAAGACCCGTACCAAGGACTCTGATGCAAACCACGAATGACCAGCCGCTCCGGATCATCCCGCTCGGTGGGGTGGGCGAGATCGGCAAGAACATGTACGTCTTCGAGTACCGCGATGAGATCGTCGTCATCGACTGCGGGCTGATGTTCCCCGACGAGGAGATGTACGGCATCGATCTCGTCATCCCCGACATCACCTATCTCAAGGAGAACCGCGCCAAGGTCAAGGCGTTCCTCATCACCCACGCGCACGAGGACCATGTCGGCGCGCTGCCGTACGTGCTGCCCGAATTCCCCGGGGTGCCCGTCTACGCGTCGGCGCTGGCCCGCGGGCTGCTGGGTAACAAGATCAAGGAGCACAAGCTCCACAACAACCCCCTGATCGCCCTCGAGCCCGGCGACGAGATCGACATCGGGGCGTTTCACGTCATGCCCTTCCGGGTGGGGCACTCCATCCCGGACGCCATGGGCATCGCCTTGCGGACCCCGGTCGGTACGATCGTCCACACCGGCGACTTCAAGTTCGACCACACGCCGGTCGACGGCAAGCTGTCGGACTTCGCCATCCTCGCTCGGCTCGGGGAGGAGGGCGTCCTGTGCCTCCTCTCTGACTCGACCCGAGCGGAGAACCCGGGCTACACGCCCTCCGAGCGAACGGTCGGCGACGCCTTCCGGGAGATCATGGAGCCGCTCACCGGGCGAGTCATCGTAGCGACCTTCGCGAGTAACATCGCCCGCGTCCAGCAGGTCCTCGACGCCGCGGCGGACATGAACCGCAGCGTCTCGGTCATCGGCCGTTCCATGGAGCAGAACTTCCGGATCGCGACCGATCTGGGCTACCTCAAGTACGACCCGTCCCGGATCGTGCCGAAGGACAAGATCAAGGATCACCCGGACGCCAAGCTCGTCATCGCCACCACCGGCGCCCAGGGCGAACCGATGGCCGGCCTGGCCCGGATGGCCAATCGCGACCATCGTTTCGTCGAGATCAAGGCAGGCGACACGGTGATCGTGAGTGCCAGCCCGATCCCCGGGAACGAGGAGTACGTCTCCCGGACCATCGATAACCTGTTCAAGGCCGGCGCGAACGTGTACTACCACACGATCAAGCGCGCACATGTGTCGGGGCACGCCAGCCAGGAGGAGTTGAAGCTCATGCTCGGGCTCACAAAGCCCAGGCACTTCATCCCGATACACGGTGAATTCCGGATGCAGGTCCAGCACGGCCGCCTCGCCATCGAGACCGGTGTCGATCCTCAGAACGTGTTCATCATCGAGAACGGCACGCCCATCGAGCTGTACGCCGACGGCTCGGCGCGACGCGGTAACCCGGTCACCGCCGGATATGTCTATGTCGACGGCCTGTCCGTCGGTGACGTCGGCGACATCGTCCTGCGCGACCGCCGGGCCCTGGCCAACGACGGCATCTTCATGATCGTCGTGACCGTCGACAAGCAGACCGGCTCCATCGTGGGGCGGCCCGAGATCATCACCCGGGGATTCGTCCATCTCAACGAGAACGACCCGATCATGGAAGAGGCGGTCAGGCGGGTCATGAAGTCGATCGACACGCCGGGCGACCACATCAGTGAGACCGCGTTGCTCAAGTCCCAGATCAAGGAAGGCGTCTCGCGCTACCTGTACGAGCAGACGAAGCGCCGCCCGATGGTCTTCCCGGTCGTCGTCGAGGTCTAGCGTGGCCACGCGTCGCGGAGCGACGACCCGCACGAGCCGGACCACGCGCAGACGTCGGGGCGGTCCATCGTTCAGGATGCCCGTCCTCGATGAGGCAGTCATCCGATCCCTGACGGGCATCTTCCTGCTGGTCATCGGTATCGTGACCCTGATCGGGCTCGCACTGCCCAGTCAGGGCAAGCTGACGGATTGGTGGCGAGATTCGATCGCACCCTGGTTCGGCAGCCTGCGGATCCTGTTCCCGCTGATCCTGCTGGCGTGCGGCGTCTGGCTTGAATGGCGCCGGCCCGAGACAGGCTGGCGGCGCCGGCTCGCGGCCGCCGCGGTCGCCTATGTGTCGCTGCTCGGTATCGTCGGGCTGCTGGTGGCCGCCGGGCCGCTGGAGGGCAAGAGCGGCGGCCGCATCGGCGATTGGATCGCCAGAGTGCTGCCCGGGCTCATCACGGAGATCGGAGCCCTGCTCGTCCTGACGGTGGTCGGCGTTGCCGCCCTCGCCCTCGGGCTTGACCGTCCGTTGCGGGCGCTCTTCGCGGGACCGCTGTCGGGGATGAAGGAGGTCGGCGTGTCGCTGCTCGGCGACCGTAGAGAAGAGACGGCCGGCGTGACAAAGCCTGCAGCCGCCACCTCCGAAACGACCACGAACGGACGTGCCAGGGCATCCGGCAGGACCGTGATGACCGCCCCCTCGCCGGGGCAGACCGGCGTCTGGGGTGAGAACGACGATAGTGCGATCCCGGTTGCCATCCCGAGCCCGCGGCCGACGTCGTCCACGTTCGCACCCGCCCGGGGACCTGGCGGGGCCGCCGCTACGCTCTTGGCGCCCATGCGCCCTGCCCGCGATCCCGACGACGTGACCGATGCTGGTGATTCGCCCCCGACCCGGGACCGGATCGAGTACGCGCTGCCGCCGCGCCAGGTCCTCGACGACATCGCGCTGCCGGTCATCAGCGGTGTCGACGAGCGGGCCCACCAGCTCAACGAAGAGATCATCGTCAAGAAGCTGGCCGGCTTCGGCATCGCGGCGCGCATCGTCGCGCGGAACGCGGGCCCAGTCGTGACCCAATACGAGGTCCAGCCCGCGCCCGACGTCAAGCTGAGCCGGATCGAGGCGCTGTCCGACGACCTGGCCATGGCCCTGGCCGCTCGTTCGCTCCGGATCGAGGCACCCATCGCGGGCAAGAGTGCGGTCGGCATCGAGGTCCCGAACAAGGACTTCAATGTCGTCGCCTTGCGCCGGATCCTCGAGGAGGTCGACTTCAAGGCGTCCGGTTCCACCTTGACGTTCGCCCTCGGGCGCGACGTGGCCGGCAAGGCCCAGGCGGTCGACCTCGCGAAGATGCCGCACCTCCTGATCGCCGGCGCGACCGGTTCAGGCAAGAGCGTCATGGTCAACGCGCTCATCACGAGCCTGCTGTGCGAGGCGACCCCGCACGACGTCCGGATGATCCTGATCGACCTCAAGCGGGTAGAGCTCGCGGCCTACAACGGCCTGCCCCATCTGCTCGTCCCGGTCATCACGGAGCCTGAGCGCGCCAAGGCCGCACTCAAATGGGCGGTCAATGAGATGGAGGCGCGCTACCGGCGGCTGGCCGGAGCCGCGGCACGCAACATCCGCTCGTTCAACGAGACCCGCGCCGACCCCGAAGACCGGATGCCGTACATCGTCGTCATCATCGACGAGCTGGCCGACCTGATGATGCGCGAGGGCAAGAACGTCGAGGATCCCATCGTCCGGCTCGCCCAGAAGGCGCGCGCCACCGGGATCCACATGGTCCTCGCCACCCAACGGCCGTCCGTGAATGTCGTGACCGGCCTCATCAAGGCCAACTTCCCGAGCCGTATCGCCTTCGCGATGGCATCGCAGATCGACTCGCGCACGATCCTCGATACGCCGGGCGCGGAGGACCTGATCGGGCGCGGAGACATGCTCTACCAGCCGTCGGACCTGCCACGACCCATGCGCCTGCAGGGCGTCTTCGTTTCGGACCCGGAGATCGCCCGAGTGGTCGATCACTGGAAGGCGCAGATCGACGATCCCCACTACGACATGGCGATCATCGAGACCGGAGAGGAGGGGACCGGCTCGGTGGACAACCTCGTCGATGAGGACGCCGATCGCCTGTTGCCGGATGCCATCGAGGTCATTCGGGAGTACGATCGGGCTTCCGCGTCGCTCCTCCAGCGTCGCCTCAAGGTCGGCTACGCGCGTGCCGCCCGGATGATCGACCAGTTGGAGGCCCGCGGCCATATCGGTGCGTTCGATGGCTCCAATGCCCGACCGGTCCTCCGCCGCGATCCCGTGGCGCAGCCGGGGGGGGATGACGTGGGGCTCGACGGGGTTGATGGATGACGACCAGGGAGCAGCTCAAGCGAGCCGTCGGGGTGGACCGATCCGACGCTGGCCGCGGCGTCACCGCGGATCCCGCGCCGAGCCTGCCTGAGCGCCTCTACGCCGCCCGCGAGCGCAAGGGCGTGGACCTCTATCGGGCCGAGCGTGACACGAAGATCCGGGCGCGCTACCTGGGCGCCCTGGAACGGGGCGACTACAAGGAACTGCCCGGCGCGGTGTACACAAAGGGGTTCCTGCGCAACTATGCCCTGTACTTGGGGCTCGATCCGGACGAGGTTCTCGGGCAGTGGCGCCGTGAGCGGGGCGATACCAAGGACCAGACCCTCAGGATCATCGCACCCCGGCCGATCGCCACACCGCGGAAAGGCCTGACCTTCTCGCCGAGCCTCATCGTCGCCGCGCTGCTGACCATCGTCGTCATCGCCTTCGGTGCCTACCTGAGCGTCCAGGTCCTGCGCTTCGCCAAGCCTCCCACCATCGCGGTCACGAACCCCGCCACGGCCGTCAGCAGCGTGGACGACTCGACGACCACCTATACGCTCCGAGGCACCACCCTGCCGGGCGCGACCGTCTCGATCGCCACGCCCGGCCGCGACCCATACCAGGTCAGCGCAGGACCCGATGGCGATTGGACCTCCGATGTGGAGTTGCGTCGCGGGCGCAACCAGTTCGATGTGAATGCGGTGGACCCGGACACCGGCAAGCGTTCCGAGGACACGATCCGCCTGTTCATCACCGTGCCGTTCCTCGTGATCGAGGCGCCGACCCTGACCGTGGATCAGCCCTCCGAGGGGGCTTCCTTCGAGAACGGCGCGATCCCGGTCGCCGGTCGGGCGACGAACGCCAGCTCCGTCGTCGTGAGTGCCGAGTGGGTCGGCTCGTCCGGCCCACCGCCGGCCGACGGCACGGCCTCACCTGTGCCACCGCCGGTACCGGCGCCAGTCATGGTCAAGGTCGCCGACGACGGCACCTTCAGCACACCGTTCGAGCTGACCGCAGGGCGCTGGACGATGACGGTCACCGCATCGAGCGCGGATGGCAAGAAGGCGTCTGTGAGCCGCAACGTCACGGTGGCGTACAAAGGCGTCAATCTCGTCGTGAGCATCAAGGGCGGCCGCGCCTGGATCAAGGTCTGGGTCGATGGAACGATCGATCCCACGCTGGGCGCGGCCGGATCCGTCATCGCCAACGGCAAGATCCTGACATTCACCGGCACCCGGTCCATCGAGGTTCGCAGCGGCTCATCGGGCGTGACGTATTTCACACTCAACGGCACTTCGCTTGGTGCGCTCGGCCGGCCGGGCATCCCTGAGACCTGGCTGTTCGCCCCGCCCGACGCGCCCGTCGCGACCCAACGGAGGTAGGCGTGGCCGACGACACGCTCGTCGCCCTGGCCGCCCGGTTAGGTGAGCGCTGTCGCGCGCTCGGCCTCCACGTCGCGACGGTGGAGTCGTGCACTGGCGGTCTCGTCGGCCACCTGATCACGGAGATCCCGGGATCGAGCGCCTACTACAGCGGTGGATTCGTCACGTACTCGGACGACCTGAAGCAGTCGGCCGTCGGTGTCCCGCACGACGTGCTGGCTGCCCACGGTGCTGTCTCCGCCCAGGCCGCGATGGCCATGGCGATCGGCGGCCGGGAGCGGACCGGCGCGGATCTCGCGGTCGCGGTCACGGGTGTCGCCGGACCCGATGGCGGCAGTCCGAGCAAACCGGTGGGGCTGACGTACGTGGCTGTTGCCGACGCCGCCGGTATCGCCGTGAAGCGCCACCTCTGGTCCGGGGATCGATCGGAGAACAAGCGCCTCAGCGCCGCCGCAGCGCTGGAGCTGCTGCTGGAACGAGTCGAGGCGGCCGGCGGGCCGGCGACGGGCCCCCAGGATCGTCCGTGACCTCCTCCGCCAGCCGGATCGGTTCCGGGCTCCTGGCCGCTCGCGAGGCGCGACCCATCTGGCTCGGCGAGCGCATCCACGTCGTGGGCGTGGCCGGTGCCGGGGCCAGTGCCGCTGCCCTCCTCGGTGTCCACGCGGGTGCGCTGGTGTCCGGCTGCGATCCCGGCGGGCCATCGCCGTACACGCCTGCCCTCATCGCGCTCGGCATCCAGATCGCGGGTGAGCATTCGCCGACGCATGTACACACCGCACCGCCGCCAGACCGACTCGCGGTGACCAAGGCGTTGACGGCGATCGATCCGGATCACCCGGAGCTGGCCGCTGCTCGCGCCGCCGGTGTCCCACTCGAGCCGTGGCAACAGGTCGTTGCCGACGCCGCCGTGGGGCGCATGCTGGTCGGCGTGTCGGGAACCCATGGCAAGAGCACGACCTCGGGCTGGCTGGTGCACCTTCTCGTGGCGGCGGGCGCGGATCCATCGGCATTCGTCGGGGCGCTCCTGCCGGCCGCGATCACCGGCGGACCGCCGGCGACGGCTCGCTGGGGCAGGGGAGCCGCCTTCGTCGTCGAGGCGGACGAGTACGCGGGCAATTTCGACGCCTACCGTCCTCAGGTGGCGATCGTCACCTCCGCCGAATGGGATCATCCCGACGTCTTTGCCGACCAGGCCGCCGTGACGGCCACGTTCGAGTCGTGGCTGCGCCGGGCGCCCGATGACGCCACGCTCGTCGCCAATGTCGGCGACCCAGGCGTGGAGACGCTCGTGACTCGCCTCGCGGACTGGCCCGGCCGGGTCGTCGCGTACGCGCTGGTCGATCAGGCCCCGCAGCGGCTGGGCGGGTACGCGCGGGCCATCGCCGAACGGTTCACCACGGCGTCCGGCCCGGCGACAGCGCTCCTGGGCCGCGTGACCGCGAGCGACCCGGCGTCGACGACCCTGGAGCTGCATGGGCTGGATCCGCTCCGGGGCTCCGTGACCGCCCGGCTCGGGACGGCGGGCCGCCACAACGCAGCCAACGCCCTCGCCGTCGCGGGGGCGGCCGCCGTCCTGGGTCTGCCGGCTGATGTCATCGCCTCCGGCCTTGGATCCTTCGCTGGGATCGGGCGTCGCCTCGAGCGCAAGGGGGCAGTGGCCGGTGTCGTGGTCTACGACGACTACGGCCATCACCCGACGGCTATCCGCGAGACCATCAGTGCGGTCCGGCAGCGGGAACCCGGGCGTCGCGTCTGGGCGGTCTATGAGCCACTGACCTATCATCGGACGGCGGCCATGCTGGAGGCATTCGCCGAGGCGCTCGCGAGTGCCGATGCCGTCGCCATCGCCGACATCTGGGCCGGCCGGGACTCGGATATGACGATCGCCTCGGCCACTGGCCTGGCCGACGCCGTCGCAGCGCGGCGGCCGGGGATCCCGGTCCTCGCTCCGGGATCCGTGGAGCTGACCGCGGACCGGCTCGCCGAGGAGGTCACGACCGGCGATGTGGTCCTGGTCATGGGCGGCGGCCGCAGCTATCAGATCGGCGAGCGGCTGCTGGAGCGACTGGAGGAACGCCCATGAACGACTACGCCACGGCAGGCGAGTTGCTGGAGGCCTGTGGGCGCGCACGGCAGACCTTTGACGGTGACGCCTGGGTCGCACTCTTCACCGAGGATGCCGAGTACCATCAAGACCCGTTCGGCAAGCCGCTGGTCGGCCACAATGCCCTGCGTAGATACTTGCTCGACGCGTCGGCATCCCAGCGGGACGTCGAGTCCACCGTGGAGCGTCATTGGGTCTCCGGGACGACCGTTCTGGCGGCTTGGCACGCTTCGTTCGTCAGGCGTGCCAACGGTCAGCTCGTTCGGATCGCCGGGTTCCTCACGGCAGAGTTAGCTCCGGATGGCCGGATCCAGCGCTTACGCGAATGGACACAGTACGCACCCGACTCGGCGGCGTAGGGACAGGAGGATCGATGGCCGGAGACCAATCATTCGACGTCGTCAGCGACTTCGACGAGCAGGAATTGCGCAATGCCCTGGACCAGGTCCGGCGCGAGGTCGGGACGCGCTTCGACTTCAAGGGTGTGACTGTCGAGCTCACGCAGGCGAAGGACGAACTCGTTCTCCTGACGGACGACGAGTATCGGGCGGCCGCCGTCAAGGACCTCATCGAATCGAAGGCGATCCGACGCAACCTGTCGCTCAAGATCCTGGACTGGGGCAAGGTGGAGGAGGCTGGCGGCAACAAGGTCCGCCAGCACATCGGCCTGCGCCGCGGGTTGCCCGATGACGTGGCCAAGAAGATCACGAAGCTGATTCGCGACGAGTTTCCCAAGGTCAAGTCGCAGATCCAGGGTGACGCGGTCCGCGTATCAGGGAAGAGCCGGGACGATCTGCAACGGGTCATGGTCCGCCTTCGCGAACTCGACGAGACGGTCCCGCTCCAGTTCGAGAACTACCGCTAGATCCCACCCGGCCCCCGAATGACCAAAGGAGCGCCGCCGCCATGAGCGAGCTCGACGCTGCATCGTCCAACGAAGGACCGCCCGCCAACGCGCCCGAGCTGGCCGAGGCCGACGCGCCCGAGCTGGCCGAGGCCGAGTCAGTGCCCGGGCCCGACGAGACGCCTGAGCCGGCGCCTGCCGAGACGCCTGTGCCGGCGCCTGCCGACCCGCCCGAGCCTGACGAGCCGGACGAGCCGGCGGCCGAGTTCGCGCCGGGCAAGGCGGCCGAGGCCATCGTCGATGTCGCCCCGGCGCCAGAAGCCGAGCACGAGCCGGCCGCAGTCGTGCCGCCCGAGCCGGCCGAGGTCGCATCGTCGGGGACGGGATTTCCGCCCACGGCCGAGGATGGCCCACGAACCGTCGGGCGCTTCATCGCCGACGCGCTCCGTGCCGCCGGTGTCCGCTACGCGTTCACGGTGCCCGGCGAATCGTTCCTCGGGCTGCTCGACGCCTTCGAGGGTGCCGGGATCCGGGTCATCGCGACCCGCCACGAGGGCGCGGCATCGTTCATGGCTGAGGCGCATGGCCAGTTGACCGGCCGGCCGGCGGTCTGCCTCGGCACCCGAGCGGTGGGCGGTGCGAACCTCGCCATCGGCATCCACACCGCACGCCAGGATTCGACGCCGATGTTCGCGGTCGTCGGTCAGGTAGACCGTCCCTTCCTTGGGCGCGAGGCGTTCCAGGAGATCGACCAGGTGGCGACCCTGGGCGGTCTCGCGAAATGGGCGGCTGAACCGCAGACGGCCGGAGATGTCGTCTCCACGATGGTCGAGGCAATCCGCCAAGCCCTTGGCGGTCGCCCCGGCCCGGTCCTCCTGTCCCTGCCCCAGGACCTGCTCGATGAGTCGATGCCGGATGAAGCGCGGCTCGAGAGCGCTCGACCTGCTGCCCCTCGACCCACCGACCAGGAGGTCGGTGCCGTCATCGAGATGCTGGCCTCGGCGGAACGGCCGGTCATCCTGGCTGGGGCGGGCATCCTGCGCGCCCGGACGTCGACGGAGCTGTTGCGCTTCGCACAACTGCTCCAGGTACCGGTCATCGCCGCCTGGCGGCGCGCCGACGTCATCTCGAACGACGATCCGCTGTATCTCGGCATGGCCGGCATGGGTGCGGCGCCCTCTGTGCGGGAACGACTCGAAGCGGCCGATGCGCTCGTCGTCATCGGCGCCCGCCTGAATGAGCCCACGACGTATGGCTACACGATGCCGCGGGCGGGCCTGCCGTGGGCGCATGTGGACCTCGTTCCCGGCCAGGCGGCTGGCTCGACTGTCCCCACCCTGACTGTGACAGCCGATGCGAAGGCGTTCCTCAAAGCCGCGACGGAGCGGCTGCTCGGTCGCAGCGTGCTCGATGCCGCACGCGTAGCCGCCCGCCAGGCCAACAACCAGGCCGATCGCGCAGCATGGGAAGCCGCCACGGTCGTTGACGCCGACACATGGGATGGCCCCGGCGTTCATCCCGGCCGGATCGTGTCGAGCCTCCGGCACGTACTCCCGGACGACGCGATCCTGACGACGGATGCCGGAAACTTCGCTGGCTGGGTCGGTCGTGGCTTCCGGTTCCGACGGCCAGGAACCTTTCTTGGCCCGACCTCGGGCGCCATGGGTTACGGGCTGCCGGCCGCCATTGCCGCTGCGCTCGTCCATCGGGACCGACCGGTCGTGGCGCTGGTCGGGGATGGTGGGCTCGCGATGTCGATGGCGGAGATCGAGACGGCGGTCCGCGTGGGTGCCCGGGTCGTGGTCGTCGTCTTCGACAACGAGCGCTATGGGACGATCAGAATGTGGCAGGAGCGGCGGGGCACGGGTGTCGGGGTCGCCACCGAGCTTGGGCCCGTCGATTTCGCCGCCATCGGCCGGGCCTGTGGGGCGCGCGGCGTGCGGGTCGAGCGTGACGCCGACTTCGAGCCGGCCCTCCGAGCGGCCCTGACCGCGGATCGCGCAACGGTCATCCACCTGATCCTCGACAAGGCCTGGCTGTCGGTCGACCAGCCGGCGACCTGATGCGCGAGACGTTCCATCTCGTGCCGGCCGAGATCTGGACCGCGTCCGACACCGGGTCGCCGTACGAATCCTGGTCGCTCGCGACCGAGGGGTTCACCCATTGCACGGATGGCGTGGAGGCGCTGGGCGCCACGTTCGATCGCTTCTACGTCTCGGATCCGCGGCCGTTCCTGGCCCTCAGCCTGGACCTGGACGCGCTGGACGTTCCGTGGCGGTACGACGTTGAAGGCTCACCGTACCCGCACATCTACGGCCCGATCGCACGGCCCGCCGTCATCGGCATGAGCCGGGTAGAGCGAGACTCCGGCGGTCAGTTCCGGGGGTTGACGCCGATCTGAGGGACTACGCCTGAGCGGATGGCTGCGCCGCTGGGTCCTCATGGCGCCGACCCACCACGGAGAAGGACAGGGGGATGCGGCCTCGATCCTCGGACCGCACGTCGTCGTGACCGCCCCACCAATCGATGGGATGCTCGCAGACCTGCTCGATGCGCAGGCCGGCCCTCAGGAGAGCTGTGATGATCTCGCCAAGGGTCCATGCACGGGCGAATTTCCAGCTCTGGTCCGCCTCGTCGACCGACAGGTGATCGATGTACTCCGGCGACCAGCCCCGCGACGCCTCTGCGCCACCGAAGTAGTCGTAGTCCGTGACGATCCAGCGACCGTTCTCGTCGACATCGAACAGCCACTCTGCGGGGTGGCCTTCGAACAGCACGAAACGGCCGGCAGTGGAGAGGAGCCGCACGATGACGGCGGCCCAGGCGTCGAGATCCTGTAGCCAGATGAGCGAACCCCGGCCCGTATAGACGAGGTCGCCGGTGCCGTCCAGATCGTGCGGCGTGTCCAGGACGTCCGACAGGATCCAGTCGGCGGGGGCACCAGTCGCGGCTGTCAGACGAGCCGCCAGGTCCAGCATCCTGGGGCTGAAGTCGACGCCGACGACCTCCTCCGCCCCAAGGTTCCAGAGTGAGAGGGTGTCCCGGCCGCCGGCACACTGCAGGTGGATCGCGCGGCGGCAGCGGCCGCGCAAGTCGCCGATCAGCTCCACCTCGGCGCCGAACAGGTTGACGCCGCCCGAACGGATCAGGGTGACCGCCTCCTCGAACCAGCCTTCGTAGCGCTCAGCGGCCTCGTCCCAGGCTGCCCGATTGGCGGCATGCATGGCGGGCACGTCCGCCAGCTCCACGGGGGTCGGTCGGCGGATCAACGGGGTGTCATGTGCCATGTATGGAGCGTAACCTCGGGGCGCGCCTCTCGCCGCAGTTGCGCCGCACGTTCGACGACGCAGCCTCCACACGTTCTGGTAGTTGCCTACACAACTACCGTCGTGCTATGGTCGCAGCTACCAAGCTCACAGGAGTCGCCTCAACATGCCAGCACTCGTCCCCGATGACATCACGGTCCTGCCGCGTATCGCCGAGCCCGATCCTGCGATCGCGCGCCAGCGCCCCATCCGCAGCATCACCAACGCCCCGAGCGGTTTTGAAGGGGAGGGGTTCCCGGTCCGCCGCGCGTTCGCCGGCGTCGCCCTCGAGGACCTCGATCCGTTCATCCACCTCGACCAGATGGGTGAAGTGGAATACGCGCCGGGCGAGCCAAAGGGCACGCCGTGGCACCCGCACCGCGGTTTCGAGACCGTGACCTACATGATCGACGGCGCCTTCGAGCACGCCGATTCGAACGGCGGGGGCGGCCTCATCACCAACGGCGATACGCAGTGGATGACCGCTGGTTCCGGGATCCTCCACATCGAGAAACCGCCGGAGGCGCTCGTCCAGAGCGGCGGCCTGTTCCACGGTTTCCAGCTCTGGGTGAACCTGCCGGCGATCCAGAAGTGGGCGGCACCGCGCTACCAGGACATCCGTGCCCGTGAAGTGGCGCTGGTCTCCTCGCCTGATGGCGGCTCGCTCGTTCGCGTCATTGCCGGCGACGTGGCCGGACACGCGGGACCGGGGTCGACCTACAGTCCGATGACCCTGGTCCATGCCACGCTCAGCCCTGGCGCCAGGCTCGCCCTCCCATGGCGGCCCGACTACAACGCGCTGCTCTATGTCATGGCCGGGCAGGGCACCGTCGGCGCCGAAGGCCGCCCGATCGAGACCGGGCAGCTGGCCGTCTTTGGCCTCGGCGATGCACTCACCGTCGCGGCCTTGGCCACACAGGAGAGCCGTAGCCCCACGCTGGATGTCCTGATCCTGGGTGGGCGGGCGATCCGCGAGCCGGTCGCCTGGATGGGCCCGTTCGTCATGAACACTCGCGAAGAGGTCCTCCAGGCCATGACGGACTACCAGGCCGGTCGACTCGGGTCCATCCCAGCGGTCCACAACACGCCGACCACGCTCCTGGAAGCAAACCGACCGGCGGATCGACAGTGATTGCCGTTTCGATGGAACCGGTACGGTATCGGGCATGCTGCCGCCTGCGATAGTGGCGGCATGACGCGAACGGAGGCCATCGCCGAGACCGACGGGATCTTCGACCGGTTCGCAGCAGGGGCACCTGCGCCCGGAGTCGTGTACGGGATCGTCATCGACGGCGAACTCGTGCACGCCCGAGGGCTCGGTACGCTCCAAGTCGGCGTTGAGGCGCTGCCCGACAGGGACAGTGTCTTTCGAATCGCCTCGATGACAAAGAGCTTCACAGCGGCCGCCGTCCTCCTCCTGCGCGACGGTGGTCGCCTGCGGCTGGATGACCCTGTCTCGACGTGGGTGCCGGAGTTGGCCGACCTCGCCCG
>JANONZ010000285.1:0-4016 GCA_031421095.1 Thermomicrobiales bacterium | reverse complement strand
AACGGCCGAGAGCCAGGCGGCCTCGCGCGGCCGTTCCACGGCGTCCACCTCCGTCTCACGCCGCCGCGAGTCCAGGATGACGAGCCAGACCAGCCCGGCTCCCACGACGAGCCCGACGATGAGCAGCCATACATCGAACTCGGCATTCACCGGGCCGAAGTATACGGAGCATCGCCGCTACACTTCGGCGGATGATCGACTTCACCCCGGACCCCATCTTCCTGCAGCTTGGGCCGCTGCCCATCTACTGGTACGGGATCGGGTATGCGCTGGGCCTGGCGGCTGCGTATCAGGTCCTCATCAGGCTGGCGCGCCGTGCCGGCGAGGATGCCGAAGTCGTTGGCAATGGGCTGATCGTCGTCGCGGTGGCCGCGCTCATCGGCGGCCGCGCTTACCACGTCATCGACCAATGGCAGCTCTACAAGGACGACCTGATCAAGATCGTCCTGCCGCCCTTTTCCGGGCTTGGCGTATACGGCGGGATCGCGGCCGGGTTCGTTGCCGTCGTCGCCTACGCGCGCTGGAAGCGCGTGCCGTTCTGGCGCTGGGCGGACATCATCGCGCCGGCCCTCTTCACGATGCAGGCGATCGCGCGCTGGGGGAATTTCTTCAACCAAGAGCTGTACGGTCCGCCGACGACGCTGCCGTGGGGCATCCCGATCGAGTGCGTCCACCGCATCGAGGCGTATGCGTGCGGGCCGGGCTTCGCTGAAACGACCCGCTTCCACCCGCTCTTCCTGTACGAGTCGCTGTCCGGGCTCATCGGTGCGCTCGTCCTCATCTGGCTGGGCTTCCATGTGCGGAGCCGATCGCGGGCGGGCGACCTCATGCTCATCTTCTTCATCTGGTATGGCGTCGTCCGGTTCAGCCTGGAGACGCTGCGCGCCGACAACTGGACCTTCTTCGGGATCCCGACGGCCCAGGTCGTGTCGCTCGTGGTCATCGTCGCGGCCGCCCTCGCCCTCGCCTGGCGGCATCGCCCGGGCCACGCACTCGATGATCCGCCGACCAACCCGGAGGTCGCGACCTGGGGAGCTATCGGGCGCCCACTCGAGTCGTCGCCCGAAGCCCTGCTCGAGTCCGATGCCTCGACCGACAGCCCGCCGGAGTCCGACGACCCGGCGGCCTGAATGACCGACCCGGCTCCCACGCCCAAGGCGACGCGGCGGCGACCGCCGGCCGGCCGGATCGCACCGCAGGCGCTCGCGGCGGAACGCGGCGGGCCGGTCGAGGGCCTGGCCTGGCTGGGTCGTCCTCCCGAGGCGGAGGCCTCGTTCCTGTACCGACTGGTGCGCATGGTCGGTCGGTTCGTGCTGTTCGGTCTGTTCCGTTTCCAGATCCAGACCTCCGGGCGGGCGGACCTGCCGTCCGGTGGCTACCTGCTGGTGGGAGCCGCCCACCGCGGTTGGATGGACCCGTTCCTCGTCATCCACGCGCTGCCGACGGAGCCCCGAGCCTGGTTCCTGGGCAGCGCGCCGTCGACCTTCACGGCGCGCTGGCGGGAGGTGCTCATCCACCGCCTCGGTGGCCTGCTGCCCGTCTGGCGCGGTGGGGTCGGTGTCCAGAACCACGTCGCATCGGCAGCGGCGGTCGTGTCGAACGGGGGCGTCTTCGTCCAGATGCCCGAGGGGACGATCAGCGGGCCTCCCGGGCGGCTGGGTCCGTTCCGCTTCGGTTGGGCGGTCATCGCGCTGCGGACCGATGCTCCGATCGTGCCCTTCGTCATGGTCGGCACGGAGGAGCTGTATCTCGGCAAGCGCATGGCGTCGCGGATCCTGCCCGTCACCTCGGTCCGTGCCCTGGCCGGGTTGGCCTCCGGCGACCCTCTTCCGGCCGCCGGGTCGCGTGCGGAACTCGACGTCGCGCGGCGGATGAGCGATGCCTTGACCGGCATCCTGGGCCCCGTCGTGGAGGCGATGCATCCCGGGACCCTCGACCCGCCGGAGCATCCGCGGCGGCTTCGGAAGCGACTGACCTGGCTGTTCATCCGTCCGGGTCGACTGGATCGCGACGGCTGACCGCTCGGCCACCGCCTATACTCGGCCGCGATGCGCTACGCCGACACCATCCTCGATCTGGTCGGGGACACCCCGCTCGTCCGGATCTCGCGGCTCACCCGCGACCTGGGTCTCGAGGATCGCCAGCCGCTCCTCCTCGCGAAGCTCGAGATGCTGAATCCGGGCGGTTCGGTCAAGGATCGCATCGGGCTGCCGATGATCGAGGCTGCAGAACGGGCCGGTCTGCTCAAGCCGGGCGGCACGATCATCGAGCCGACGTCCGGCAACACCGGGCACGGGCTGGCCATCGCGGCCGCCCTCAAGGGCTATCGCTGCATCTTCGTCATGGCGGACAAGCAATCGGCGGAGAAGCAGCAGCTCCTGCGCGCGTATGGCGCCCAGGTCGTCCTGTGCCCGACCAACGTCCCACCCGAGTCGCCTGAATCGTATTACTCGGTGGCCGCGAGGCTGGCCCGCGATATCCCCGGCGCGTTCAAGCCGGACCAGTACTGGAACGCCGAAAACCCGGCCGCGCACGAGCGGACGACGGGTCCGGAGCTATGGGACCAGACCGACGGCCGCATCACCCATTTCGTCGCGAGCGTCGGCACCGGCGGCACGATCTCCGGCGCGGCCCGAGCCCTGAAGGCCCGTAACCCGGCGATCGTGGTCGTCGGCGCGGACCCGGAAGGCAGCGTGCTGTCCGGGGACATCGCCAGGCCGTACCTCACGGAGGGAGTCGGCGAGGACTTCTTCCCAGGCACATACGACCCGACCGTGGTGGATCGCTGGGTTCGCGTCAGTGACCGTGACGCGTTCGCCATGGCCCGTCGCCTCACCCGCGAGGAGGGCATCCTGGCGGGAGGCTCGTGCGGGACGGCGATGGTCGCCGCGCTGGAGGTCGTTCGCGAGGTGGCCGCCACGCCGACCGGCCGGGACGCCGTCGTCGTGGTCCTCCTGCCGGACAGCGGCCGGAGCTACCTGTCCAAGATCTACAACGACGAATGGATGCGCGCGAACGGCATGCTCGCCACCATCGGTGCGACCACGCGTGTCGCGGAACTCCTGGCGGATCGGCGCCACGCCCCGGACATGCCGGCGGTGGTCGTCGCCCGCACGACCGAGCGAGTCGGTGCCGCGATAGCCACGCTCCAAGCGTACGGCATCAGTCAACTCCCCGTGTCCGAGGATGCCGAAGGCGACGCGGTGGTGGGCCTGGTCGGCTCCATCAGCGAGAGGGGCCTGCTCGAACGGGCGTTCCGCGACCCGACGGTGGTCGAACGGACGGTCGGTGAGGTCATGGATCCGCCACTCCCACTGGTCGAGGCATCGGCGTCGCTGGACGAGGCGTTCGCGCTGCTGTCCGGCGGTGCGCCCGCCCTCGTCGCGGTCCGCGGTGATCGTGCGGCGGGGGTCGTCACCAAGCTGGATTTCCTGGAGTATCTGGCGCATCGGCCGAGCCCTGGCGGCTAAGCTGCCGGAAGGGATGTCCATGCGCCTTGACGAAGGCTTTCTTGTTGGTGACGATCACGTCAAATGATCAAGGAACAGCGCATGACCGCCACCTTGGGTAGAACGCGGTGAGCATCGTGGAACGAGACGAACCCGGCGATCGGGTCTGGCACAACTGGGCGGGCAATCTCTCCGCCCACCCCACCAGGTGGCTCCGCCCCGCGACCGAGCAGCAGGCGCTCGGCACAGTGCGTCAGGCGATTCGAGACGGGATCTCGATCCGCGTCGTCGGGGCCGGGCACTCATTCAGTCCGCTGGTACCCACCGACGGGCTGATGCTCTACCTTGGCCAACTTCGAGGCATCACCGGCGTCGATGCGAAACGACGCCGTGTCCGAGCCCTGGCCGGAACACAGATCCGCGACTTTGGTGACGCCCTCTGGGAATGCGGTCTCTCCCTGAGCAACCAGGGCGACATCGACCATCAGACCATCGCCGGCGCCATCGCCACTGCGACGCACGGATCGGGCATCGAGCTCGGCAGTTTCTCATCAACCGTGCGGTGGG
>JANONZ010000284.1:0-4871 GCA_031421095.1 Thermomicrobiales bacterium | reverse complement strand
TCGCCTGGCTCCGTTCGATGACATTCCGGTCATCGGCGGGACGGCGATCGGCTCCGGCGAAGCCCTGTCGTTCGTCGTGTTCGCCCCGCCGGGAGGCGCCGCCTGGCGTCCCGGCGTGTATGCCCTGTCCGTGGAGTGGGTAGACGGCGATGGACCGCACGATCGGACCTGGCACGTCGAGCTTAGACCCGGTCCGCTCGCAGTCGAGCCAGTGCTGCTGTCAGCCGCGCGTGCCTGGGCTCGCTACGTCGGCTCGACTGGCGTCCTTCTGGGCACGACGGAGTCGATCGATGGGGCGCCGGATGCGTCCGCCATCCGGCTGTTGGAGATCGTGCCGCACAAGGGAACGCGCTACCCAGGCCTGAGCGGGTCGGACCTGATCGGCTGCGGCCCGACCATCGTCCACGGTCGACCGACGGTGATCGGATTCGTCGGGCCGGTGGGGACGAAGCTTGCGCCCGTGACGTCACGGCTCCTCTACCCATTCGCCGATACGGGGCCGCTGGAGGTGCTGACCGTCGCGGAGGCGATGCCGGGCCTCACCCTCGTCACGCCGTTCGTCACTGCCGAGTTCGGCGGCCCGGCCGCGTACGGGTTCCGTGCCGGATCCACCGGCGACGCCCCCGGCTACACGATCTGCATCGGGCTGGTCCCGCCCGCCGGTTAACCATCGTCCGGTATCCTGCCTGCATGCCGCGTCTGCTGTCACGCAAGTTCCCGCTCGCAGAGCTTCATTGCCATCTGGGCGGAGCCGTGACCCCGGCGATCATGTGGGGCATCGCCCATTCCCAGGGGATCAAGCTCCCGACGAAGGACTACTGGGAATTTCGCGACATGATCACGGTCTCTGCCAGGCGTAACCGGTCATTCGACGGGTACCTGCAGCTATTCCACTGGACAGAACTCATCCAGAGCAGCCCCCTGGCCGTGGAGCGGGCCGTCTACGAGGTAGTCGGCGGCGGCTACCGCAAGAACAACGTCACCACGATGGAGCTCCGCTTCAACCCGATGAAGCGAAACCGGGGCGGCGAGCAGGACCTGGATCACATCATCGCGGCCGCGGTCCGCGGGATGGACAAGGCAACGCTGGAGTACCCGGTCAAGCCCGGCCTGATCTTTTGCCTGGACCGGGCCTTTCCCTACCAGCTGAACGAGATCATCGTGGAGAAGGCGATCACCTGGCGGGATAGGGGCGTCGTCGGGATCGACATCGCCGGGCCCGAGGCGGCCACGTTCCGTGTTGCCGACTATCGCCGGCTCTTTCGGCGGGCCCGCCAGTACGGCCTCGGCCTGACCGTCCACACCGGCGAATCCGGCCCCATCGACGAGGTCGCTCGGGTGGTCGAGCTGCTGGAGCCCGATCGCATCGGTCATGGCGTGAAGGCCGCGTACGACCCACGAGCGATGGCCATGATCCGCGATCGTGGCATCGTCCTGGAGATCTGTCCGACATCCAACCTGAACACCCGCGTCGTCTCGGGTTGGGACGAGTTCCGCTGGATCTTCGATACCTTTCGGCGCAACGAGGTCCGGTTCACGATCAACACGGATGGGCCGGAGATGCTCAAGACGTACATACGCGATGAGATGGCCCAGCTGGGTCGACTCGGGATCCTGTCCGTCGCGGACCAGGAGATCGCCGCCGCCACGTCGCTGGCCGCATCGTTCGTCTCGAATGTCTCCGATGTGCCGGCGCCGCGCCTGGAACCCGCCTCGCGGGTCGCCGTGGAGCGCGAGGAAGCGTAGGCGGGCCGCCGACCGACCGATCCGCAGCCGCTCAGTCGGGGCGCGGCGCGATCCGGTAGGTACAGCATCGATCGCCCGAGGCGATGTGCTGCTCGCGAACGACATCGGCGCCGAGGACCTCGGTGAACAACTCCAGCTCTGCCCGGCAGACAGCCGGCGAACCTTGCGCGATGCGGTAGATCGCGCAGTTGTACTCGCGCAGGCGGATCGCCCCGTCGTCATCGCGTGTGGCCTCAGCCAGATAGCCGTTGTCGGACTGGATGACCGCGAGCTCTCGAACCCGATCGAGGAGCGGCGCATCCGGGCCAACGCGTTCCACCATTTGTTCGCGGATCCGGCTGCCCGATCGCCGGCGCCGCGCGGCGAAGACCTTTGCCAGGAGGTCGCCCCCACCGACGGTCTCGATGGCATCCAGCAGGCCGGCGGCCAGCGCGTCGTAGTTCGAGGGAAAGAGGTCCTGGGCGTCGAGTGTGACGTCGTACAGATGACGCGGCCGGCCGACGCCGTGACGGACCGTCCGGCGGCTGACCAGGTTGGCCGTCTCGAGGGCGCGGAGCTGCTGCAGGACGCCTGTCCGGCTCGCGCCCAGTCGGTGTGCCAGCTGGTCCGGTGAGCTTGGCCCATCAACCCGCAGCCGCAGCACGAGATCTCGACGCAGGCTGGTCGCTCCGTTCGTCGCGCCGTTCGTCGGGCCATCGGGGGCAGCGCCGATCGTCGGGCCATCGGGGGTAGCGCCGATGCTCCCGACAGGCGGGGCCTCTGAAGCGGTACTCCGGCTCGCGGTTTCGCTCATGGCCGAAGGCTAGCACCGGTTTCCGAGGTGCGCTGTTTGAGTGGTACGCTCGCTGTCATGGACCTGGACCTCTCCCCGGAACACGTGCTCCTGCGCGAGACGATCCGGGACTTCATGGTGACGGAGGTAGCGCCGGTCATCGATGCACACGAACGGGCGCGGCGCTTCCCGTCGGAGATCGTCAAGCGCATCGGCGAACTCGGCTGGCTTGGGATCCCGATCCCGGAGGACGAAGGTGGGGCCGGTCTGGACACGCTGGCCTACGCCATCGCCATCGAGGAGATCGGGCGCGTCTGGGGCTCGCTGGGGCTCATCGTCGCGGCCCACACGAGCCTGGGTTGCGGTCCGCTGCACCTGGCCGGCTCCGAGGCCCAAAAGCAACGCTACCTCGTCCCGATGGCCAGCGGCAGGGTCATCGGCGCGTACGGCCTGACAGAATCGGACGCCGGCAGCGACTCCGGTGGCACGCGCACGACCGCGCGCCACGAGGGCGGCCCCGACGGCGCGACCGACGGCGGGACCTGGATCCTCGATGGCGCCAAGCGGTTCATCACCAATGCCGGCCAGGCTGGCACCTACATCGTCGCGGCCCGGAGCGGGACACGGGAGGACGGCAACGCCGAGATCAGCGCGTTCATCGTCCCGGCCGATACGCCTGGCTTCAGCGTCGGCCGGCTCGAGGACAAACTGGGCCTGCACGCCTCTGCGACGGGCGAGCTGCTGTTCGACGGAGCGCGGGTTCCGGCTGCGAACCTGCTGGGCGAACGCGGCGGTGGCTTCAAGATGTTCCTGAAGATCCTCGACGGCGGTCGGATCTCCATCGGCGCGCTCGCGGTCGGGCTTGCCCAGGCGGCGCTCGACGCGTCGATCCCGTACGCCCAGGCGCGCGAGCAGTTCGGCCGGCCCATCGGGAGCTTCCAGGGCGTCGCGTTCATGGTCGCCGACATGGCCACCGAGATCGAAGCGGCTCGCGGCCTCGTCTGGCGGGCCGCCTGGCTGAAGGACCAGGGCCGCGACTACGGTCTCGTGGCGGCCCAGGCGAAGCTGTTCGCATCTGAGGTCAGTTCGCGAGCGACGAACAACGCCATCCAGATCCACGGCGGTTACGGCTACATCACCGACTACCCGGTGGAGCGCTATATGCGCGATGCCAAACTGACCGAGATCGGGGAGGGCACCAGCCAGATCCAGCGTCTCGTCATCGCCCGGCGGATCCTGAACCTGCGCGTCATCTGAGCAGGGCGGCGGCGTGCGGCGACGTGCGGCGTGCGGCGGCTGCTGCTGCGCGCGAGCGACCGGCGGCTTTCCCATAACCACGTCCCAGGACTGGTAGGGTCCGATTCGAGCCGATTCGAGCCGGCGGGACGCGTCGTGACGGCCCATCCACGCTCAACCTGCGGCTAAATCCTGCGTCGCGAGTCCGAATCCAGCGCGCCGAGGCCGAATCCGATGCTCACCAGTCTGGTGACGCGGTTATGGGACGGACCGGAGAGCCGCCCCGGTCGTCGTGACCCTGGGCGGCGGCCTAGTTCCCCGTGCCCGCCGCCACCTTGAGACCGTCCCGGAGGGCCGCCTTGAACCGTGAACCCCATGGTCCCTGGCCGGCCACAACGAACGGCGAGTCCTCGATGGACTCGTAGGTCTCGGGGTTCGTGATGAAGTTCCGCGCACAATCATCGACCGATGCCCGCAGGCGTTCGAAGGCTGCGCGGTTCCGGAAGATGTACAGGTAGACCCGGACCACCCCCGCCTGATCCAGGCCGGAGGCATCAAAGCCGATGGCCGTCGGGGCCAGGGTCCGATCCGAGCAGCCTGCGTCACCGGACACGGGATGCTCGACGACGACACCGCGTTTCACGAGTTCGATGGCGATGCCCGGGAAATCGGCCGGTGTGGGGGCCGGTGGCGAGGTCGAGACCACGCCACACGCCGCCACGAGCAGCGCGACCAGACCGATGGCCAGCAAGGCGCGGCGGTCGGACCAGAGGCCGGCCCTGCGTTCGGCCGGCAGGTGGGTAGGGGACATCGAGCCGAGGCTATCACCTGGAGGCCGCGAGCGCCGCTGGAGGCCGCGAGCGCCGCCGCAACACCAGCGGGACCCGCCGGCCTCAGCGAGCGCCGCTGGAGGCGCGCGCCGCTTGGCCTCGCGAAGGCGGGCCATCGTGTCGGATGTTTCGGGCGGCAGTGCGGTCGTGCTCGCCGTGGGCCGGGCGGTGGGCTGCGTCGGAACGGGCGGTGCGTCGGTCGTCGTCGCCGGCACCGGCGCCGACGCCGGTGTTGTGACGCCAGCAGCCCCGGATGGTGCTCCGGCGGCGTCCAGATCTGCCCCGGT
>JANONZ010000283.1:0-36528 GCA_031421095.1 Thermomicrobiales bacterium | reverse complement strand
TCGATCTCCACCCGGGCACCCTTCGGCAGCGCCGCGACCGCGACGGTGGAGCGCGCCGGCGGCGGTTCGCTCACGAACCGACCGTAGATCGCATTGACGGCGGCGAAGTCCGCCATGTCGATGAGGAAGATGGTCGTCTTGGCCACGTCCGCCCACGTGCAGCCGCCGGCGTCCAGGACAGCTGTCAGGTTGGCCATCACTCGCTCGGTCTCAGCTTCGATGCCGCCTTCGACGAGCGACCCGGTCGCCGGGTCGAGCCCGGCCTGGCCGGCCGTGAACAGCATTCCGTCAATGGCGATGCCCTGGCTGTACGGCCCGATGGCGGCCGGGGCCCCGGTGGTCGAAACGGCGCGGCGGGTCATGATTCGCTCCCATGCTGCTGTCCTGTGACGATGGTCGTGGCGGCGACGAACGGCTCGGCCGAGCCTGGTGCCGTCAACCTGCCGCTGGCGAGGGCCGCTCGGACGACATCGGCGGAGGCCTCCGCCTCGGCCGATGAAGCATAGAGCGCCCAGAGCGTCGGGCCCGAGCCGGACAACCCGACCGGGTGCCGGAGCAACCGAGTCAGGGCGCGCCGGAACGGCACCAGCGCCGGGACCACGAGCGCCGTCGCCGGCATCAGGTCGTTGGCGACGGCCAGGACACCGGCTCTGGCAGCGAGGTCCGCGGCGCCCAGCCCGGATCGGAGTTCTTCCGCGATGTGGGTCGAGGACATCCGGACGGAGCCGTCGCCATGGGTTCGGATGGCATCGAAGGCGGCGAACACGTCCGGCGTCGACACAGCGACCGCGGCCGTGACGAGCAGGATGCCAGGATGCCCGCGCAGGCCATGCAACGGGGCGACACGCTCGCCGCGACCCTCGACGAGGGCGGGCCCATCGCCAAGGAAGAACGGCACATCGGAACCCAGGCGGGCGGCCACCGCCAGCCGTGTCGCCGGGTCCAGCTCGGCTCCCCACACCTCGAGGGCACCGTCGAGCGCCGCCGCCGCGTCCGACGATCCGCCGGCCAATCCAGCCGCGACCGGGATCCGCTTGTCGAGTCGTGCGGCGATGGCCGGTGCCGGTCCCGGGCCGCCGGACCAGTCGCCGCCCACGGCACTACGAGCGGCTCGCAGCGCTCGCAGGACCAGGTTGTCGGCCGCCGGACCGGGATGGAAGCCGGTCACGTGGAGCGTATCGTCCGGTCCGCTCGCCGAGGCAAGGCTCAGCCGGTCCGCAAGGGCCAGCGGGACGAAGACGGAGTGCAGCGAGTGATACCCGTCGTCGCGACGGCCGACGACGGCCAGGCTCAGGTTGAGCTTGGCCGGGGCGAGCCGGATGACCGGGCTGAGGCGGCGAGCCGGGTCCGTCATGAGGCAGTTCGGCGGCCGCGCCCGTCCGGCCCAATCGGTCCGAGCGCTTCACGGAGCGCCAGCCACTCCCCCACCGCGAGCGTCTGCGGACGCCTGTTCGGGTCGATGTTCGCCTCGGCCAGGGCGGCACCGACGCGACCCGCGTCCACCGGCAGCTGCCGCGACAGCACGTTGTGGATCATCTTGCGGCGTTCGCGGAAGGCAGCCTGGACCAGCCGCCACAGCTCATCCTCCAGCGCTGGGTCCAGGCGATCGTCCGGCGGGTACGGCTCGACGACGATGACCGCCGATTCGACAGCCGGCTCCGGCTCAAAGGCGTTCGCCGGCACGAGCAGGGCGATGCGGACCTTCGCGTGGTACTGCACGAACACCGACAGATAGCTCATCTTTCCGGGCGGTGCCGCGATCCGCTCGGCCACCTCGCGCTGGACCATGAGGACGAGGCGTTCCGGCCGCGGTGGGGACCCAAGCAGAGCGTGCAGGATCGGGCTCGTGATGTGGTACGGCAGGTTGGCCACAACGTCGTAGGGCGGCTCCACGAGTCGGACGAGATCCTGGTCGAGCGCATCGCCTTCGATCAGGCGCAGTGACGTCGACCCATCGAATCGTTCGCGCAGGAAGGCCGCCAGGCCGCGGTCGAGCTCCACCGCGGTGACCGACGCGCCCGAGTCCAGCAGGCCGCCCGTCAGCAGGCCGAGGCCCGGTCCGATCTCCAGCACACGGCGGCCAGGGCCCGGGTCGGCGGTGGCGAGGATCGCCTCGAGCACGTCCGGATCGGCCAGGAAGTTCTGCGAGAGAGCGCGCCGCGCTCGCAGGCCGGCCGCCCGAAGCGTGGCCCGTACTGCATCCGGATCGACCCGCGGCGCCCGGGAGCCGTTCATCGGGCGGCCAGGGGCAGGGACGGCCGAGCATCCAGGTCCAGCCCGGCTCGCTCCCCCGCCGCGAACCGTCGTGCTCCCGCCGCCCCGATCATCGCCCCATTGTCGGTGCACAGCGCGGGTCGCGGCACGATCAGGGGCAGGCCGAGAGCATCCGCCTCGCCCGCAATGCGGGCCCGCAGTGCCGTGTTCGCAGCCACCCCGCCGCCGAGCACGATCGAGCGCGCACCGCAGGCCCGGGCGGCGCGCATCGTCTTGATCGCCAGGACATCGACGACCGCCTCCTGGAAGCCCCACGCCAGTTCGGCCACGAGTTCGGCTGGTAGCGGGGCCTCAGGCTCGGTGGTCAGGCCGGCATCGGCCCGAGCCTCGATGATGACGCGGCGCGCCGCTGTCTTGAGGCCGGAGAAACTGAAGTCGGATGAATCGCCCAACCAGGCTCGCGGGAAGACGCGGTCGCGCGCCGTCGCTGCCTCCGCGGCACGCCCGATCGCCGGGCCGCCCGGATAGCCCAGTCCGAGCAGCCGCCCGACCTTGTCGAACGCCTCGCCGGCCGCGTCGTCGACCGTCGCCCCCAGCAACCGATAGGTCAGGTGATCGCGCATCTCCGCGAGGAACGTGTGGCCGCCGGAGACCACGAGGGCGACCAGCGGGAAGATCGGGTCGGCTCGATCGGGCGCTGCCGGGTCGCGCAGCCACGCGGCATAGACATGGCCCTCGAGGTGGTTGACCGCGACAAGCGGCTTGTCGTGGACCCAGGCGAGGGCCTTGGCGAAGTTGACACCCACGAGCAGCGAACCGGCCAGCCCCGGACCGTACGTGACGGCGACGGCGCCGATGTCGTCCCAGGTCGCCCCGGCGTCCGACCAGACGGCGTCGAGGACCGGGACGATGTAGCGCAGGTGGGCCCGCGCGGCCACTTCCGGAACGATCCCCCCAGCCGGCGCGTGCAGCTCGACCTGAGAGGCGACGACGTTGCCCAGGATCGTCCGGCCGCCCTCGATCAGCGCGATGCCGGTCTCGTCGCAGGACGATTCGATCGAAAGGATCAGCGGACCACTCACGCCCGCACCCTCATGAGGCCGCCCGGTCGGATCGGTGGGGAGCTGGCGCCGCATCGATCGCGACCTGCAATCCCTCGATCCGCTCGCGCATACCCCGGCCGGCCAGCGGCTCTGTCGTCATGATGAGCGCGTCCTCGCCGTTGTCGCTGTAGTAGCGCGGGCGCAGGCCGACGGGACGGAATCCGAACTTCTCGTACAGCCGACGTGCCGGCAGGTTCGAGAGACGCACCTCCAGTGTCGCCTCGTGCGCCCCTCGGACCAGGGCGAGGTCCAGGAAGGCCAGCAACAGCCGCTCGCCGATACGCTGGCGGCGCCACGCAGGGTGGATGGCGAACGTGATGATGTGGCCCTCGTCCACCATCAGCCACATGCCGCCGAAACCGACGATCTCATCGTCGATCCGCGCCACGAGGTACTGCGCGAGTCGGTTCGTCTCCAGCTCGGCCCGGTAGGCGTCGGGTGGCCAGGGCGCGTCGAAGCTCGCCTGCTCTATGGCATGGACAGCCGGCAGGTCGTCGACCTGCATCGGCTGGATCCACAGCTTCAGCGGCGGTCGCGCGACCACGACACCCCTCCGCTCTCCGTGCTGATCCCGCGCGGCAGGGTCACGTATTCCGGTACGAGTCCGGCCAGATCGTCCACCTCGCCCGCGGCCAGGCGTGCCGCCCCGATCGCGATGAGCGAGGCGCCCAGGCCGTCCCGAGCGCTCCGACCACGATCCAGTGCATCGGTCGGGGCGCGGCCATCAAGGTCGATGGCGATGAGCGGACCACCGTCTGTGACTTCAGGCTCCAGACCGGCAGGCAGGAGGCGCGCCGGCGTCCCGCGGCCCACCACCAACCGGTCGGATGGACCGGCCGGCAGGAGCAGGACGGCACCTGGTGGTGCGGCAGCGAGCAGGGCGTCAGCCGTGGATACGCCGATGATCGGCACGCCCAGGGCATGGGCGAGGCCCTTGGCGGTCGCGATCCCGACCCGGAGGCCGGTGAAGGCCCCGGGGCCCGTCCCGACCACGATCGCCGTCAGGTCCGCGGTCGCGATGCCGGACCGCGCGAGCGATGCCTCGATCGCGGGCAGCAGCGTCTCCCCGTGCCGGTAGCCAGCCGGCCATTCGGCGACATCGACGAGGCCGCCGTCGGTCGTGCCAAGGGCGACGACCACCCGCGTCGTCGCCGTGTCGATGGCAAGGATGGCCGGACTGCCGGCCGCTGGGTTCACGCGACCTCCAGGTAGCGCCGCAAACCCGGGACGCCGGCGCGCAGCGTGATCTCCCGCGGGTCGTCCCCGGAACCGGCGATGACGACGTCGAGACGCTGACCCGGCAGGGCCGGGCCCAGCCGCTCCGGCCACTCGACAAGCGTGACCCCCGCCGCCTGACGATCGTCGATGAGGCCCCCTGAGAGGGCGTCGCTCGCGTCGGCCAGTCGGTACAGGTCGATGTGGAAGAGTGGGAGGCGACCCTCGTACTCGGCCATCAGGATGAAGCTCGGCGAGGTGATCGTCTCGGCCACCCCGAGGGCGGACCCGAACGCCTTGGCCAGCCAGGTCTTGCCGGCACCCAGGTCGCCCCACAGGCAGATCAGGTCGCCCGGCTCCGCTGCAGCCGCCAGCGCCCGACCGAGGGCAGCCGTGGCGTCGGGGTCGGCACAGAGCAGATGGCGCTCGAGAGGGCTGGCGGCAGGCATCGTCATCGAGCGTAGCCGAAGGCGGGAGGGGCCGCCGAACGTGCCGGCGCCGACGATGGCGATGGTGTGGGGACTTGTTTCAGACGAAGCGCTCGAGGTCGCCCATCGGGACCGTCGTCGTCGTGCCGTCTGGTAGCCGGACCAGGCCCGCCTCCAGGTGGACGCCACCGGCGAATCGACGTGCCCCGATCGCCTCCAGGAAGCGCCCTTCGCGGCCCGCGAACATGCCGGCACGGATGCGCACAAGATCGGCCGGCGGAGCGGGCACCGCCAGTGCCGGTCGATCGAAGACCAGCATCGGCGGATCGGTCACGATGGCCACCTCATGGCCAGTCAGTGCGCCCAGCAGGGTCAGCACCGCATCGCCCATCGGTCGTCTGGTCGCTCCGTCAAGGACGAGGACAGCGAACGGCGGCAGGCGGTGGAGGGCCGCGCGCTGGCGTGCTTCCGACGCGAGGAAGTCTCGACGCTCCTTGCTCGACACTCCCGCCACGATGACTCCACGGACGCCCATGGCGCGCGCGCGCGTGAGGGTCTCGGCATCGACCCGCGAGCCGACGACGAGGATCGTCCCGGCCGACCCGACATCGAGCCCACCCGAACGAAGCTCTCGATCGGATCCCGCCCGGAGGCGTCCGCGCGTCGGGCTGCCCAGCGCCATCACGCCACGCAGCCCGCGGCCGGCCGCCCGGATGGTGATGGCCGTGCCGGGTCGGACGTCGCGGACGATGCCCGCGAACGGTGACTCGATGGGATCGGCGATGTCGCCCGTTGCGACGCGCCAGCGGCCACGCCACAGGAACATGAATTCCCCGCCCGGGCCACGCGGCTCGCCCCGTTTGGCGTTGCCGGCCCAATGAGCACCGGGACGTGCTTCCGCTGGGTCCGCGATGATGATCTCGTCGAGACGAGAGTCCCGCAGGCGCTCGGCGATCGGTGCGCCGACCACGACCGAGTCACCGGCCGTCACGAGTGGCCGGTCACCCGGCGCGAGGGCGAAGACGACATCTACCGGAGCCGTCACCAGGCGACGTGCAGGCACGAGCTCGAGATCCGACGACCCGCTCATCGTGCGCGCCCGTCCCGCAGCGAGGCCTGCCAGGCCTCGAGCAGCTCCCCACGGCGGTCGGCGCGATCGGGCAGTCGCAGCGGCACGTCCCGCATGTCGACCAGCAGCCCACCCAGGCCGCCGGTCACATCGATGGCGAAGTGCCGGCCCGTGGCGCCCATCCGAACCGTGTCCCGAAAGCGGAACTCAGCCACGGCCGACGTCCCGGGCGGTAGGTCCACGAGCGACAGGCCGCCCGGCACGAGGTCCAGTTCCGTCGAGCCCGTCGCGCCGTGGACGACGAGCGCTCCGGCCGTGTGACGGGGGCGCAGCCCGGCGGGAATCACGATGGTCCCTACCGGTGCGAGAAGGTCGTCGGCGAGGTCGGCGATCATCGCCCGTCGCTCGTCGGCATCGGGGATAACGCCCAGGGGCGCGAGCAGCCGAGCATGGTCGAGCGCGAACTGGCTTGCGCCCGGCCGGCGCAACACATCGACGAGGGCGAGCGCAACGGCGGGTGCGGGCGCGACCGCCCAGACTCCGCCGGTCGCCACGACGAGGTCGGCGGCCGGACGATCGGCCCAGCCCGGGGTGGACGCGGCCAAGTGGCCAAGCGCGACCCGTGCCGCGGCCATCCGCAGGGCCGCTCCATCTCCGGTCGCATCGGCCCATGGCGCGATCCGCAGTTCGTGCAGGCGATCGCGCAGCCGATGTCGGTCCGCGCCAAGGGTCGACCACCTTGCCACCCCATCCAGGAACGTGTCGTCGGGGTCATCCGGGACGAGGGCCGCGCTCGAGACGACGGCCAGGTCCAGGCCGGAGCCACCATTGCCGACGGCCGGCCAGGCCCCGGCCCGGCTCCCGGCGTCATAGCCGATCTCAACGACGTCGACCCGTCGATCGAGGATGTCAGCCAGCGTCTGGGCGCCGGCGCCCAGTGCACGACGAGCGTCGTCGGCAGGCAGGGCCAACTCCAGCAGGAGTTCCCCAAGCGGTCCGCCAGCGTGACCTCGCCCGGCCGCAGGCCCGAGCAGCACCTCCCCTGGTCGCGCCGTCACGTCGCCGAACGAGCGCAGGTGCGCGGCCATCCCCCCGGCGAGGATCACCGTCAGATCCTGCCGGCGCTGGGCGACTGCCGCCACGAGCGCCGCCAGCTCGTTCAGGCCGCGCCGCTCATCGGCGGCGGGCGGGTCGCCCGCACCGACCAGGATGCCCCGTACATCGCTCTCCAGGAGCAACCGTGACATTGCCAGTGGGTCGGTCGTCTCGGCGTTCGCCGCGACGGTCCGCCAACCGCTGCGCGAGGCTATCGCGAGCAGGGGTGCCAGGGCTCGTTCGGAGGCCGCTACCACCGCGAGACGCTGCGGGCGGTGGCTCGCGACGGAGAGCCGCGGGAGGTCCGCGGCGATGCCGGCACGCAGGCCGATGGAACCTGCAAGGTCCGGGTCGGCCGCCATCGCTCGGTCCACGAGGGCGGACGCAACGGCCGCTGGGTCAGCTCCCGCCGGCAACGCCAGCGAGCCGATGAGGCGCCAGCGCCCGGCGATCCGCCCGATGAGGCTGGCGGCGATGGTGGCCGCGCCCGCATCGAGGGCGAGGAAGGCTCTAGGCTCGCTCGTCACCCGGTCATGCTACCCCGGGACGACCGTCGGCCGATCCGGCGCGTCGTCTGGTCAGGCGTCCCAGACGATGTCGTCGTCTGTCTCCTCGAGGCGGGCGATCAGCAATTCGATGCCAGTGTCGTCGGCGAGGATCTCGCTGGCCGAGGCCATGTCGCCACCGAACACCCCGCGCAGGACCGGATCGAAGAAGAGCATGGCGTTCGCACCAAGCGCCCGATACGGCCGGCTGGCTTCCAGAAAATGGACAGCCGGACCGGTCAGCCCACGCAGCTGGATCTCGCGCGCGACCTGCTCGACCAGTTCGTCGCGCTGTTCCTCCGTCGCGTCATACGGGAAGGTCACGCCTTGCCCCCCTTCACGGCTTCGGGCACCGGGTGGAGCGCGGCGCTGAGGCCCGGTACGCCTCCATACCGCGGAGGGCGAAGATGACGTGAGCGATGACCGGGCTCGCCGGGAGCTCGTCGCGGACGGTATCGACGGTGATCCGGGCCGCATCCTCGAGTGGAAAGCCACCGACACCTGTGCCGAGCGCCGGGAACGCGATGCTCGTGGCGCCGATCTCGCGCGCCCTCGCCATGGCGCTCCGAACCGCGGCCTCGATGACCGGGGCGCTGGTGCGGCGGTCTCGATCCAGTGACACGGCATGGATGACGGCACGGGCGGCCAGCCTGCCGGCCGGCGTCACGATCGCGCCACCAAGCGGCACCGGGGCCTGACGAACCGCCGCGAACTCGATCGCGTCACCGCCTGCCCGTTTGAGGGCCCCGCCGACGCCCGTGGACATCCAGAGCGACAGGTTCGCCGGGTTCACGATGGCGTCGACCTCCAGCTCGCAGATGTCCCCGTTCCAGAGTTCGATGCGCGCCAACCTACCCTCTCAGCTCGCCGAGCGTCCGCAGAGCGACCGGGACAGCCGCCGCATGGTACACCCGAGGCAGTCGTCGGGACATGTTCGTGACCACCTCCCACGAGTTGGTGGTGCGCGCCTGCGCCAACTCCGCGGCAGTGATCCGATCGTTCCCGTCTCCACCCAACAGGACGAATTCGTCGCCGCCATCCACGGCCGTGCCAGGCACATCTGTCACGTCGGCCATGACCGCGTCCATGGCGACGTTGCCGACGAGCGGCACACGTACGCCCCGGACGATGGCGCTCGCCCGGTTGGCCAGGCGGCGCGACCAGCCGTCGGCGTAGCCGACGGGCAGGGTCGCGATACGACTCGGTCGGTCCGTGCGGAAGGTGGGGCCATAGCTGATCCCCCAGCCGGTCGGCAGTTCCAGTACGCGCACCGGACGGGCCACAAGGGCCATGACCGGCCGCAGCCCGGCCGCGACCCAGGTCGGGACGTCGGTCGGCGCGAGCTCGTCAGGCATGAGCCCATACATGGCCAGGCCGGGCCGGGCGCCCTCGTAGGCCATCACACCGTCCGCGATGAGGCCCGCGCTGGCGGCTGCATGGCGTGGCGGCAGCCGGACGCCGGCGGCCTGGACCGCGCCCACCGCCGCCTCGAATCGCGCGACCTGATCGGTCGTGATCGCTGGGTCCTCGATGGCCTGGAAGTGGGTCCACAGGCCGGTCAGCTCGACACCCGGGGCGCTCGCGATCAGCCGAGCCGCGGGCCCCACGTCCTCGGCGCGGAAACCGCCACGCCCGAGGCCGGTCTCCACTTCGAGCTCGATCCCGACTTTCGCCCCGCCCACCGATCCGGCAGCAGCTCGGACCACTTCCTGCAGCCCCGCCAGGTCGCCGGCGGCCATCGCGATCCCAAGGCGAGCCGCCTCGCCGACCCAGCTCGCGGGGACGGGATAGAGGACGAGGATCCGTCCGCGGACGCCGCCGACTCGCAGCTCGAGTGCCTCATCGAAGGTTGCCACGCACAGCCCATCGACGCCCACACGTTCGAGCGCCAGGGCGATCGGGACCGCTCCATGCCCATAGGCATCCGCCTTGACCACGGGCCGGATCGGGACCCCGGGGCCGGCCAGCTCACGGACGACGTCCAGGTTGGCGCGGAGGGCATCGAGGTCGATCTCCAGCCAGGCGGTCCGCGGCAGCGGTGGCAGGCCGGCAGCCGCCAGGCGTATTTCGATCGGGACGCGGGCCGGAACCATCATCCGAGACGGGCCATGCGCCGCGTCAGCCGTGGTCGCCGTGGTCGCCGTGGTCGCCGTCCGAGCCATCCGAACCGCGCGCCGGCGCCGGCGCCGGGTTGCTTGCCGGGGCCGTTGCAGGCACAGCGATCGGATCGGGCGCGGACTCTGCGGCGTGACCGGCTGTCTCCCGTGCCACAAAACCGAGGCGCTTGGAAACGGCGCGTCGCTCGGCGAGGGCCGCCAGTCGCTTCCGAGCGACGGCCAGACCTTCGGGCAAGTCGGAGGCCAGCAGCCCGGCGTCCCCGAATCGCTCGCGGACCCCGTCACCCGCCAGGCCGTGCAGGTAGACCCCCAGACACGCCGCAGCGTAGGGGTCCATCCCTTGCGCAAGCAGCGACCCGATCGCACCGGCGAGGACGTCGCCAGTCCCCCCGGTCGCGAGGGCCGGGTTCTCGAACGGCGCGATCGAGGCCGTGCCGTCGGGCGCCGCGATGATCGTCCGGGCCCCCTTCAGGACGACGACCGATCCCCATTCCGCCGCAGCGCTCACGGCGGCCGCCAGTCGGGCCGTGTCGTCGTCGACAAGGTTGCCGTCGAGGTCCTCGGAGTGGCCGCTGCCCGCCCGTAGACGAGCGAACTCCCCGGCGTGCGGGGTCAGGACGGCCGGTCGACGGTCGCCCTCCCACCAGTGGTCCATCGTGGCCAACGACCGCAACGCCTCGGCGTCGAGGAGGATCGGCGCTGGGTCCGTATCGCCGGAGGCCGGCAGCAACAGGCGGACGAGCTCGGCGGTGGTCAGCCCAGGCCGCAGGCCGGGACCGACGACGATCGCATCGTGTTCGTGATCGAGGATGCGGGCGAGCGCCGGTTCAGGGTCCACCTCCTCGAGATCGTCCTCAGGCAGCGCCATCGTCGTGGCCTCGATGACCTTGGCCGCGAAGAGCGGCTGGAGCGATTCGGGGACGGCCAGCGTGACCAGGCCAGCCCCGGCCCGGCCCGCCGCACGGCAGACGAGGAGTGCGGCCCCCGCGTAGTCGAGTGAACCGGCGATGACCAACAACTTGCCGAACGAGCCCTTGTGGCCGCGCGCCGGGCGGGGTGGGATCAGGCCGGCAACGATGTCGTCATCGAGCTGGATCGCGCCGGGCGGGAACGGGACGGCGTCACCGACCGGCGCAGCAGCCGCCGGAAGATCGCGACGGCCGAACCCGACCGGGCGCCGGTCAGCCATGGTGAACCCCAGCCGGAGCGAGCGGCGGCGCGTCGGAGGCAGGGGCAGGGGCGCTCGCGCCGCTCGTCTCGGCGAGGGCGCGGAGGTTCTGGATGCGAGCCAGGATGCGTCGCTCGCGCATGTCCAGGCGCTCCTCGATATCGGGCGGGAAGACATATCGGCCACCGGCCGTCCGGATCCCGAACGCGATGGCGACGGCGTACTCCGACTCGTGGCTGATCGAGACCGCGACCCGCTCCATGCCCAACTGTTCCGCTCGGGCCGCGGCGCGTCCGTGCAGGCGGACGGCCGGTTGACCCGTGGGCAGCCGCTCGATCTCTATGTCGCGCCAGCCGATCCCGCGCACGCCGAGGCCCAACACCTTGGAGACCGCTTCCTTCGCCGCCCATCGGCCGGCCATCGTCTCCGGCCGATCGCGCACATAGTGCTGCTCTGCCGCGGTCAGGACCCGATTCGCGAAGCGCGATCCGAAACGCTCCAGGGCCGCCCGGATCCGCTGGACCTTGATGATGTCGATGCCCAGTTCCGTCGTCCCAGCCGGGACCGCGCCGGGCGGGATGGCACCTTCGTCTGCTGGGGCCCCGACCATCGTGGGCGCTACTCGACCGTGACCGACTTGGCCAGGTTGCGCGGCTGGTCCACATCCGTGCCGCGCGCGACGGCCATGTGGTACGCAAACAGCTGGAGCGGGATGATCGCCAGCACCGGGCTCAGCGCTTCGTGCGTGTCTGGCACCCAGCAGACGTCGTCGGCGTAGTGCTCGATGGCCTGATCGCCCTCAGTCGCGACGGCGATGACCCGCGCGTCCCGCGCCCGGCCTTCCATCACGTTACTGATGAGCTTGTCGTAGACGGACGAGCGGGTCGCGACCGCGACGAGCGGGCATTCCGCGTCGAGCAGCGAGATGGGACCGTGCTTCAGCTCGCCGGCCGCGTAACCCTCCGCGTGGACGTAGCTGACCTCCTTGAGCTTGAGCGCGCCCTCCAGGGCAGCCGGGTAGGTGGAGCCGCGCCCGACGAACATGAATCCGCGCGAGTTGACGTAGCGGCGGGCCAGGTCCGGGGTACCGACTGCGGCCGACTCCACGGCGCGCGCAGCCGCGGCGGGAAGGGCGCGCAGGGCGGCGCCGAGCGCCAGTTCCTCGGCCTCTGGCAGCGCACCGCGAATCTTGGCGATGGCGGCCGCGAGGATGACCAGGGTCGTCACCTGCGTGACGAACGTCTTGGACGCCGCGACCGCGATCTCGGGGCCGGCTTGCAGGAACAGGACCGCGTCCGCCTCGCGGGTGATGGCCGACCCGACCGTGTTCGTCACGGCGATGATGGGGCAGCCACGCTCACGGGCGAGGCGGGTCGGCGCGATCGTATCGGCCGTCTCCCCCGATTGGGTCACGGCGATCACGAGGGTGTGCTCGTCGAGTGGCGGCGGTCCGTATCGGAATTCAGAGCCGATGTTCGCACGGGCCGGGATGCCGGTCCAGGACTGGATCGCGGCGGCGCCGACGAGGGCCGCGTAATAGGCGCTCCCGCAGGCCACGAGTTCGACCCGGGTCACCGTCCTCAGCACCTCGTGGAGCCCGGCCAGTTCCTCCACACGGATCCGGTCCTCGCGATCGACCCGGCCGATGATGGCCTGCGTGAGCGCTTCGGGCTGCTCGTGGATCTCCTTGAGCATGAAATGCTCGTAGCCACCCTTCTCGGCGGCCTCCGGTGTCCAGTCGATGGTGGTCACGGTCCGCTGGAGTGGCGCGCCGTGGATGTCCGAGAAGGTCACGCCCCCCGGCCGTAGGTCGGCGACGTCACCGTCCTCGAGAAAGACGATCTGGTCGGTGTGGGCCAGGATCGCCGCGACATCGGAGGCCAGGAAGCTCTCGCCCTCGCCCAGGCCCACCACGAGCGGGACGTCCTTGCGCGCGCCGACCAACCGGTCCCCCTCGCCGCGATGCATGACGGCGATGGCGTAGGCCCCTTCGAGCCGCCGCAGGGCATCGCGGACGGCGTCGGCAAGGTCGCCTCGGTAGGCCTCCTCCACGAGATGGGCGATCGCCTCCGTATCCGTCTCGGAGGTCAGCGTGTGGCCGCGAGCCTCCAGCCCATCCCGGAGCTCGCGGAAGTTCTCGATGATCCCGTTGTGGATGACGGTGATCTCGCCCGTGCAGTCCTGGTGCGGATGGGCGTTCAGATCGTTCGGCCGGCCATGGGTCGCCCAGCGGGTATGGGCCAGGCCGATGGCGGCATGCGGCGTGCGGTCCGCGATGGCCGTCTGCAGATTTGCGAGCTTGCCGGCGCGCTTCTCGACGAACAGGTCGCCGGCGTCGTCGACGAGCGCGATACCAGCGGAGTCGTACCCGCGGTATTCGAGGCGCTTCAGGCCTTCGATGAGGATGGGGCCTGCCTCCCGGGGACCGGTGTACCCGACGATGCCACACATGGGGTCTGCCTCCGCTCGTGCCCGACGGCATCGGCCGACAGGTCCTCGTGACTCCGCAGAGTCCGCACCGGCGCTAGTTTAGTCGCTCCCCGGCAAGTGTCGCGAGCGAGTCGGCGAGCTCGGCGACGAGCGCCTCATCGGGACCCTCCACCATCACCCGAAGAGCGGGTTCCGTGCCTGATGGCCGAACCAGGACCCGTCCGGATGCACCGAGGCGAGCCGCTGCGGCCGCGATCGCCTGTTGCAACGCCCGATCACCTTCCCAGTGATCCTTGTGACGCGCCTTCACCGCTCGCTGTTGTTGCGGGAGCATCGGGATCTCGGCGGCCAGCTCAGCCAGGCTTGCCGAGCGGCGGGCCATCACCCGCAGGATCTCCAGAGCGGTCACGATCCCATCCCCCGACGTCGTGTGCTCCAGCACGATGACGTGGCCGCTCTTCTCGCCGCCAAGGACCGCGCCCGACACCTGCATCCCCTCCAGGATGTACTTGTCGCCGACGGGCGTGCGCACGATCTGGCCGCCCGCTGCCTCCACGACGGCCTGCAACCCACCGTTCGACAGGACGGAGACGACCAGCCCACCGCCCGGCAGCTCGCCACGGCTGAGGCGGTCGAGGGCCAGGATGCCCAGGACCTGGTCACCATCGACCACCTGCCCGGCGGCATCGACCGCGATCAGCCGGTCCGCGTCGCCGTCAAGGGCGAAACCGGCATCCGCACCAGCCGCGACGACGGCCGCCGCCAGGGATGCCGGTGCCGTGGCCCCTGAGCGCACGTTGATGTTGACGCCGTCCGGCTCGGCATGGATGACCTGGACCGTGGCGCCCGTGGCGGCCAGGATCCCCGGTCCCACCAAGGATCCTGAGCCGTTTGCCCCGTCGAGCACCAGGGACAGGCCGCTGGCTGAGATCCCGGAAGCCAGCCGGAGTCGGTGGGCAAGGTAGTCGCCCAGGAGCGCGCTGGCATCCAGCCTGCGACCCAGCTCCGCGTTCGGCGCGCCGGCCAGTTCCTCCGTTCGCCAGATGAGCTGCTCCAGCTCGTCCTCGACCCCGTCGTCGAGCTTCAGGCCCGCCCCATCCAGCACCTTGAGCCCGTTGTCCTCGGCCGGGTTGTGCGAGGCGGAGACCATGATCCCCGCGGCGAACGGACCCTGCCCGACGAGATACGCAAGCGCCGGCGTCGGCACCACGCCCACGACGTGGACGTCGACGCCCATGCTGGTCGCCCCCGCGGTGATCGCCGAGGCGAACATGTCACCTGATCGACGCGTGTCCTGCCCCACCACGATGGCGCCGCCACGCCCCACCAGCCGGTGGGCGACGGCACGCCCGAGGGCGTAGGCCACCGTCGGCTTGAGGTCCACGTTGGCGATCCCACGGATGCCATCTGTGCCGAAGAGGCGCGGCATGAACTGGTCAGCCCCCGGACGGCGAGGGGCCGGGCGAGCCGGAAAGGGTGGGGCCGGTGACCGTGACCGTGACCTTGGCGGGGCTTGCCGCAACGAGGGTCGTACCGGCCGGCAGATTCGCCGTGACGGTGAGGTCGGTGGATCCGGAGGTCAGGCCGGCCACGTCGATGTCCACGACGAGCGACGACCCGGACAATCGATCCAGTTCCACCACGGAGCCACCGATCGTCGCGAGGACATGGTCGACGGCGACGTCGTAGGTCAGGTCGCTGCGGGCGCCCACCAGCCTGATCCCTGCGTTGAACGTCCGCGTCGCGGTGACCGGGCGGAGCTTGATCGTGACGACGACAACGTCGTCCCCGACCGGGACGATGCCGGTCGGGAGGGCCAAACGGACCGATGTCGTGAGGTCGGATGAAACGCCGGTCAGCAGGACCGGCTCCGTGTCCACTCGGACGAGTTGGGCCAGCTGATCGGCGTCCCCGGCGACGGCCGCCGCGAGCGGCTGGACCGTGATCGATGCGATCTCGAAGCCGGCCGCAGGGGTCCCAGCGAGGACGGCGTTGACCGGCAGCGTACGCGTCTGGCGATCGGAGAAGACCGGGATGGCGACCCGGGCCGTGGCCGGCGTGACGTCGACCGGGCTCACGGCGTTGCCGAGGACATCCACCGGGACCAGCTTGACGTTCTGGTCCACGTCGATGCCGCTGGGCTGGATCTGGACATCCGCGCGGGCGGCCACGACCTGGTCGACCACAGACTTCGGGCCGGTGATGACCACGTTGGGTGGATCGACCTCGGTATCGCCCAGGGTCAGGCCGTCCGGCACCGTCCCGTGCTCCACCTTCACCGGCACGACCTCCGAAACGAGGGGATCGAGCTGGATGCTCGTAAACGCGGGCTCGTAGCCAAGGACGCGCACCCGCCCATCGACCGATGTGACCTGGATTCGCACGCTCACCACGCCGCCCGTGGGCGTCATCCCGGACAGGTCGACGGTCGCACTGAACGTGCTCGTCCCCACAAGCACGCCGCTCGGTGCGAAATAGCGGACCTGCGTGACTGGCTCCGGGCTCGTCAGCATGACGGTCCGGTCTGGCTGGTTGACGACCCGGACCTGGATGACGCCCGGAAAGACCTGCGTGTTCTGCGACACGGCAAGCCCGCCGTACATGAGCGTAGCGAGCCCGACCGCGGCAAGTTTGAGTGGCCAGTTGTGGATGATCCGGCGCAGGATCCTCCTCACCGTGGCGCTCGGACGGGCATCGGAGTGGCCGCATCGTCTGGCGCGGCGGAGGTCGTCAGTGTCGGGTTGGCGGGGGTCGGCATGCCCGGATCGGCGGAGGCCACGGAGGCTGCGGGCGCCGCGGCCGCGCCGGGCGCCGGGGTCGCGGCGATCGGCGGGGTCGCGGCGATCGGCACCGCGGCCGGCGGGAGCTCGCGGGAGCCGGCCGGCCGGCCGCGGAAGAGACCCAGTATCCGCAGCCTGGACGAGCGGCCCTCGAACGCACGGCTCTGGCTCGCGGAACGCCAGCCGAACGCTCCACGCCGGCCCCCCGCCGGATCAAGCAGGCCCTGGATGGCCCGCGCAAGCCCGGCCTCAGTGAGGTTCCGGACGATCCGGGCCCGTTCGACCAGGCTGATCTGGCCGTTCTCCTCGGAGACCACGACGACGACGGCGTCGGTCTGCTCGGTGATACCGAGGGCGGCCCGGTGGCGGGTCCCGAACCGTTCCGTGTGGATCGAGGTCTCGGCCAGCGGCAGCAGCGCACCGGCGGCGACGATCCGCCCGTCGCGGATGATGACCGCGCCATCATGGAGCGCCGAACGCGGCGTGAAGATCGTGCGCAACAGATCGGCCGACACATCGCCGTGGATCATGACGCCAGTCTCCGCGACTTCCTCCAGCCCGGTCTCACGCTCAAGGACGATGAGCGCGCCCTGACCGTCGGCCGACAAGGCGGCAGCGGCCCGCGCCACCTGGATGGAAACGTGGACGACGGCCCGCTCCTTCGCGGGCGAGAGCAGCCAGCCGAACGAGCCGACGCGACCGATGCGTTCGAGGGCACGCCGCAATTCGGGCTGGAAGATCACAACGAGAGCGAACAGGCCGACGACGGCGCCGCTTTGCAGGATCTGCGTCAGCAGGCGCAGGTCGAAGGCAACCGCGAGGGCATAGACAAGGATCAGGACACTGACGCCGATCACCAGACGGACAGCGCGCGTCCCTCGGATCAGGCTGAACAGCCAGTAGAGGAGGAGCGCCGTGATCCCGATGTCGATGATCGTCGTCAGGTGGACCTGGTCGAGGATCGATCCGAGGAGCTGGGACATCGCCGCCCGAGTGTAGCATCGCGACCGGCCCCACCCGGGCGTCCCGGAGCGAGGTCAGGCCGGTGGAACCGTCAGGCGCACACCGCGGCGAGGCGGGCGTCATCGGGGAACCGGGCAGCGGCGAGATAGCACAGCCGCGCTCGCGTCGCACCGTCGCCGGTGAGCAGGGCAAGCCGACCCAGGAGGACCAGCTTGTCGGCAGCCGGACCGCGCCACCCGCGATCCAGGTACAGCTCCGCCAGGGCCAGGTGCACCTCGGGATCCGAGGGCAGGATGGCCAGGGCCTGGTAGCACGCGTCCATGGCAGCCTGATACTGGCCCACGGCTCGATGACCGGCCGCCGCCACCAGCGCAAGGCGCCGGGCTTCTTCCAGATGGCCGGCCTCGAGGGCCTCCTCGACAGCCAACGTCAGCAGGGCCGGATCCGGCGCCTTCGGCATGGTGTCGACCGGCGATGGGCCATCATCGGTCGTCGTCCCCTCCTCCGTTGCCACCGTCGATCCCGGGCGGCGGTCGCCCGTGACGATCTCCAGCACGCTCAGGGCGCGGGCCAGCGCCTCCGCTGCAGACGCATCCCCGGTCGCAGTCCGGAGCTTGGCGATCAGGCTTTCGACCTGGCGGCGCCGACCGCGCGATTCGGCGAGCTCCAGGGCACGTCGGGCGACATCACAGGCGTCGGCCAGCCGCCCTTCCCGCTCGAGGATGGCGGCCAGCCGGTCCAGCGTCTCGGCTGCTTTCGCCGGACGACCGGTCGCGGCGAGGACATCTGCCCGACCATGCAGCGCCGCCTCGTCGGACGGTGCCCGGTCCAGAGCTGCCGTATAGGCATCGAGCGCCTGGTCGGCACGGCCGAGCCTGGCCAGTACGCCACCGAGCCCGACGTACGGCAGGGCCCGGTCTGGTGCGATCGATGCGGCCTCGCGATAGGCGGCTGCGGCAGCGTCCAGTCGACCGCGGAGAGCGGCGACGTGTCCGAGCCGGAGCGCATCCTTGTATCGCTCGTAGGGAACCTCGCTCATGCCCCGCCCGCCCCCGCCAGGACCTCCACCAGGAGTGCCTTCTGCACATGCAACCGATTCTCCGATTGGTCCCAGATGAGGGCACGCGGACCATCCATGACAGACGCCGTGATCTCCTCGCCTCGGTGGGCAGGGAGGCAGTGCATCGCGACCGCGTCCGGACCGGCGGCATCGAGGAGATCGTCGTTCAGCTGGTAGCCGGCGAACGCGTCGCGTCGTTCCTCGGCCTCCGCCTCCTGGCCCATGGAAGTCCACGCGTCGGTATAGACCACTGAGGCACCTCGGACGGCCTCGAGCGGGTCGTGGGTGAAGGTCAAGCGTCCCCCGGAGCCAGCACCCAGCTCGGCGGCGCGCGCAACCAGTCGCTCGTTGGGAGCGTAGCCGGGCGGATGAGCGAGCCGGATCTCCATCCCGAGCCCGGCCCCCAGCAGCGCCAGTGAGTGATAGACGTTGTTGCCGTCACCGACGAATGCGACGACGAGGCCCTCCAGCCGCCCGAAGCGCTCCTGCATCGTGAAGACGTCGGCGAGGGCCTGGCACGGGTGTTCGCGGAGGGTCAGCCCGTTGATGACGGGGATGTCCGCCTGCGCGGCCAGTTCGACCGCTACTTCGTGCGGTCCGGTCCGAACGACGATGCAGTCGACGAACCGGTCAAGGTTTCGGGCGACGTCGCGGACGCTCTCGCGGGCGCCAAGCACGACGTCGTGAGTCAGGTAGATCGCATGCCCACCCAGTTGGGCCATGCCCGCTTCGAAGGTCACCCGCGTCCGAAGGCTGGGCTTCTGGAAGAGCATGGCCAGGGTCCGTCCGGCCAGCGGCGGGACGGCATGACGACGCGTCGCGCGGTATTCCGCCTTCAGTCCTGCGGCCGTCTCGAACACATGAACGACCTCCGTCGCCGACAGGTCCGCGACGCTCAACAGGTCGCGACCGCGGAGCGGTCCGGAGGTCGTCATCAGGAGCGCCCGCCTCGGCCGTTCAGGCCAAGGCGGTGGTAAGCACGCGAACGAGCGCGCGTGGGGTGTGTGAGCGGCGGAGCGGCGTCGTCGACGCAGGCATGGGCTGCCGCGCAGGCGCGACTAGCGCTTGGTGTACTGCGGCGCCTTGCGCGCCCGCTTGAGGCCGTACTTCTTGCGCTCCTTCATGCGCGGATCGCGTGTCAGCAACCCGGCCTGGCGGAGGGGCAGACGATGGCCTTCGGGATCGAGCTCAAGGAGCGCCCGGGCGATGCCGTGACGGATCGCGCCGGCCTGGCCGGTGACGCCACCGCCCTCGACCTTGACCATCACGTTGAATCGGCCCTCGGTCCCGGTCACCCGGAAGGGCATGCGAACTTCGGACTCGTTGACCGCGTTGCCGAAGTGCTCCTCGAGCGTTCGGCCATTGACCACGATCTCACCCTCGCCCGGCAGTAGCCGGACGCGGGCGATGGCGGTCTTGCGGCGACCGGTCCCTGAATAGAAAGCGGGGATCGACATCGGCGGTGGGCTCCTGGTCAGGCGAGCGGCTCAGGCCCTTGGGCCTGATGCGGATGGTCGGACCCAGCGTAGATCTTCAGCTTCCGCAGCTGCTGGGTGCCGAGTCGGTTGTGCGGCAGCATCCCCTTGACGGCCCGGCGGATGACCTCTTCAGGTCGTCGCGCAAGCAGGTGACCCAGGGTCTCCTGCTTGAAGCCGGCGGGATAACCGCTGTGGCGGCTGTAAAGCTTGCTTTCGAGCTTGTCGCTGGTGACAGCGATGCGCGAGCAGTTGAGGACGATCACGTGATCGCCCGAGTCCAGACTTGGCTGGTAGGTGGGCTTGTGCTTGCCCTCGAGGACGTGCGCGATGCGCGAAGCGAGGCGGCCGAGCGTCTCGTCCGTCGCATCGACGACGTACCAACGTCGCACGATCTCGCTCTCCCGGACCGAATAGGTCTTCGCGTTCATCGTTCCTCGTGTTCTCCGTTCGGTTCGCCCGACGATCGCCCGAGGGCGACTCGTGTGAGGCACAACCCCTTTGCCGGGGCAGCTGCCCCATCGAGGGCCGGTCCCGGACCGGCTAGTGCCGTCCGGACCGCTGTCTCTTCCATCTTGCCCAGGCCGACCTCCAGGAGGACGGCCACCATCCGGCGGACCATCCCGCGCAGGAAGGCGTCGGCCCGGACGTCGATCGTCACAAGCCTGCCCTCCCGCCTGACCCGGACCGATATCACGGTCCGGACCGACGTTCGGCCCGCCGCCCCGAAGGTGCTGAAGTCGTGTCGGCCGATGAAGGCTGACCCGGCCCGCGCCATCGCGGCGGTGTCGAGTGGGGCCCTCAACCCGAGCGCAGTACGCTCGTGCAGTGGACTGCGCGGCCCGTTCCAAACGGTGTAGCGGTACTCCCGGTACCGCGCCGCATAGCGGGGATTGAACCCATCCGGCGCCGATCGTACATCACGCACCGCCACGTCCGGTGGGAGGAGCGCATCTAGCGCCCGACCCAGGTCCATCGCGGCGAGCCGCCCGGCATAGGTGAAGGCGATCACCTGTCCCCTGGCATGTACGCCGGCATCCGTCCGGCCTGCCCCATCGACCCGCTGCTCCACCCCGTTGCCGAGGCGGGCCAGTGCGGTCTCCAGAACCCCCTGGACCGTCCGGAGTCCAGGTTGCACCTGAAACCCGGCAAAGTCCGTGCCGTCATATTCGACCCGAGCGCGATAGCGCACGGGGGCGCCCTCTCGAGCGCCTGCTGTGTTAAACGAGCTCGATCTGGACGATCTCGGCGGCATCGCCTCGGCGCTGTCCGAGTCGGACGATCCGGGTGAAGCCGGACGTCCGGTCTGCGTATTTGGGTCCGATCTCATCGAACAGCTTGGCCACCACGAGTGGCTCATTCGGAAACTGGGCGACGACCGCGCGGCGCGCGGTGAGGTCACCACGCTTGGCCAATGTGATCATCTTCTCGACTCGCCCGGAGATCTCCTTTGCCTTCGCCTCAGTCGTCTTCACCCGCTCGTATCGAAGGACCGATACGGTCAGGTTCTTGAAGAGGCTGAGCCGAGGACCCTGCTTGCGGCTGAGCTTGCGGCCACCGATGCGATGCGCCATCGCTCAGTCCTCCGCCTCGTCGTCCGACGGCTGGTCGCCGCCGGCGTCGTCATCGGGGCCGTCGCTCTCGGTCTCCGGCACGATGAACCCGCGCATGCGCAGGCGCTCCTTCATCTCGTCGAGCGACTTCTTGCCGAAGTTGCGCATGCGCAGCAGGTCGTCGTCCTTCAGCTGGAGCAGCTGTCCGACCTTGACGATGTTGTTGCGCTTGAGTGAGTTGTAGGCGCGCATCGGGAGGTCGAGTTCCTCGATGGGCATGTCCAGGATGTTCGACGGCAGGGCCGCCACGCCGGGCGTCGCGGCAGCCGGGATGGCCGCCATCCCGATGGTCACGAACGGGCGGAACTGGTTGACCAGGATCTCGGCCGAGCGGCTCAGCGCTTCCTCCGGGGTGATCGTCCCGTCAGTCTCGATCTCTATCGTGAGCTTGTCGTAGTTGGTCATCTGACCGACTCGCATGCTCTCTACCCAGTAGTTGATCTTGCGGACCGGGGTGAAGATGGCATCGACCGCGATGACTCCGATCGGCAGCGCTTCGGCGCGCTCTGCGCCCAGGTAGCCGACCCCGCGCTCGACGGTCAGGTCAAGTTCGATCGTGACGTCGTCTGTATCGAGCGTCATCAGGACGAGGTCCGGGCTGACGATCTCGACGTCGGCCGATTCGGCGATGTCGGCGGCCGTGACGGCTCCTGCGCCGCTCTTGATCAGGCGAAGCTGGACCGGATGGGCAGCGTAGCTCTTGAGCCGCAGCTTCTTGATGTTCAGGACGATCTGGGTGACGTCTTCCTTGACGCCGGGGATCGTTGAGAACTCCTGGTAGATGTCGCGGATCTGGATGCTCGTGACGGCAGCACCCTCCAGCGACGACAGGAGGACACGTCGAAGGGCGTTACCGAGGGTGACGCCGTAGCCGGCCTGAAGTGGGCCCGCCTCATACTTGGCGTACGTGCCGGCTTCCTCGACAGGCTCGATCTGCGGGGTCTCGAGTTCGATCATGTGGGCGGATTACCTCGAGTAGTACTCGACCACGAGCTGCTCGTTGAGATCGAGCGGCATCTGGTCGCGGGATGGCGGCGCAACGATGGCTCCGCTGAGACTGGCGGGATCCACCGTCAGCCACTCCGGCGCCTGGTGCGAACGAAGCGTTTCCTTGGCGATCTTGAACGGCTCACGAGCGCGATGCGTCTCACGGACTTCGACCTTGTCGCCCGGCTTGAGCTGGTACGAGGCGATGTTCGTGGGACGACCGTTGACGGAGAAGTGGCCGTGGCAGACGAAGTGGCGCGCCTGTGCGCGGGACGAGGCGATCCCCATCCGGTACACGACGTTGTCGAGGCGCAATTCCAAGGACCGGAGCAGGTTCTCGCCCGTCACGCCGGGCGTGGTCTCGGCGTGGATGAAATAGTTGCGGAACTGGCGCTCGAGGACGCCGTAGGTTCGGCGGACCTTCTGCTTCTCGCGAAGCTGGAGCCCGTACTCGCCGACCTTGCGCCGGCGCACGCCGTGCTGGCCGGGCGGCGTCGGACGACGCTCGAAGGAGCACTTCTTGGAATAGCAGCGACTGCCCTTCAGGAAGAGCTTGGCTCCCTCCCGGCGGCAGAGGCGACAGACGGATGCGGTGTAACGGGCCATGGGTCCTCAGGGCTCAGACGCGGCGGCGCTTGGGTGGGCGGCAACCGTTGTGTGGGATCGGGGTGACATCAGTGATGGCGTTGACCTCGAGGCCGGCCGCCTGGAGCGATCGGATCGCCTGCTCGCGGCCGGCGCCCGGACCCTTCACGTAGACCTCGACCTGACGCATGCCATGCTCCATGGCGCGCTTGGCCGCCCCTTCAGCCGACAGGGCCGCCGCATAGGGCGTGCTCTTGCGGGAGCCCTTGAAGCCGGCGACGCCGGCAGAGCCCCAGCTGATGACCGCACCGTTGAGGTCGGTGATCGTGATGATCGTATTGTTGAACGTGGCCTGGATGTGGACGTGCCCCTGGGGGACGTTCTTCTTCTCCCGACGACGCTGCTTGACCGCTCGCTTGCGTTCCGCCATGCCTGGTCAGTCCCTCGTCACTTCTTGCGCCGGACGCCGACCGTCTTCTTCGGTCCGCGACGCTGGCGAGCGTTGGTCTTGGTCCGCTGGCCGCGCACCGGCAGGTTGCGCCGATGGCGCAGACCGCGGTACGAGCCGATCTCGATGAGTCGCTTGATGTTGAGTGCGACCTCGCGGCGCAGGTCTCCTTCGACCTTGTGACGCCGATCGATCACTTCGCGCAGCCGATTGACCTGCTCTTCGGTCAGGTCGCGCACCCGGGTGTCCGGGTTGATGTTCGTCTGGGCGAGGATCTTCTGGCTGGTGGGCAGACCGATCCCGAAGACGTAGGTGAGGGCGACCTCGACCCGCTTCTCGCGCGGGATGTCGACGCCGGCGATTCGTGCCATCGGTTACCCCTGCCGCTGCTTGTGCTTGGGATTGATGCAGATGACCATCACGGCGCCATGGCGACGGATGACCTTGCAGTTGTCGCAGCGCGCCTTGACGGAGGCTCTGACTTTCAACGGATCCTCGATCGTGTCGTGTGGGTGGCGATCATTTGAGTCGGTACGTGATGCGGCCGCGTGTCAGGTCGTACGGCGACAACTCGACGCGGACGCGGTCACCTGGCAGGATCCGGATGAAATTCATCCGCAGCTTGCCGCTGATGTGGGCTAGCACCCGGTGGCCATTCTCCAGCTCGACTGCGAACATGGTGTTCGGGAGCGGTTCGATGACCGTCCCCTCGACTTCGATCGCATCTCGCTTGGCCACAGGTCTACGTGCTTCCCTTTCTCACGCGGAGTGTCGGCCCGGACGGGCCGACACAGGAACGTGTAGCGTATCAAACATGCTCGATCCCGGCAACCGTGAACTGAAGCCAGTGTCGGCTCAAGCCAGGGTCAGGATCTGCGGGCCGTCCTCGGTCACCGCGATGGAATGCTCGAAGTGCGCGGCCAATGAACCGTCAGCCGTCGCGACCGTCCAATCGTCGGACAGGATCCGGGTGTCGTAGTCACCGAGCGTGAACATGGGCTCGATCGCAAGGCACAGGCCGGGTTCCAGCTTGCGGCCGAGGCGTCCGGTGCGGAAGTTGGGGACCTGCGGTTCCTCGTGCATGGCGGTCCCGATGCCGTGGCCCACGAACTGGCGGATGATCCCAAGGCCGGCCCGCGAGGCGACCGCCTGGACCGCGGCCGAGATGTCATCGATGTGGTTGCCAGGCACGGCCGCCGCGATGCCGGCAAGCATCGCCTCGCGCGTCAGGTCGATCAGCTGGGCGACAGCCGGCGGCGGGTCGCCCACGTAAAAGGTACGGGCGGCATCGCCATGCCAGCCGTCCAGGATGGCCCCAGCGTCAACGGATACGATCTGCCCGGCCCGGATGGCGCGGTCACCTGGGATGCCGTGGACGATCTCGTCGTCGATGGAGATGCAGACGCTGGCCGGGAACGGCCGCTTCGGGTTGATGCCCGGGTAGCCCTTGAACGAGGGCGTCGCGCCGGACGCACGGATGTGCGCCTCGGCGAGGGCGTCGAGGTGCGCCGTGGAGACACCTGGGCGGAGCTCGGCCTCGATCTTGTCGAGGACCTCGGCCACGACCCGGCCCGCCTGGCGCATGCGCTCGATCTCGGAGCGTGACTTGCGGGTGACCATCAGCTGGTCCCGGCCGGATCGTCGGCCAGCCCGGCCAGCAGTCTCCCGGTGACCTCGTCGATCGGACGCAGACCGTCGATGACCCGCAGAACGCCTGTCGACCGGTAGTAGTCGACAACGTCGCCCAGACTCCCAAGCTGCTGATCAAGCCGAGCGCGGATCGTATCGGCGCGATCGTCGGCGCGCTGGATGAGCCGCGAACCATCGAGATCGCACCGGCCGGGTTCCAGTGGCGGGTTGGTGTGCTCGTTGTAGACGTGGCCGGACTCAGCGCAGATCCAGCGGCCCGACAACCGCCGGACGAGCTCGTCGATCGGCACCTCGATGTGGAGGGCGCGGTCCACCCGACTCGCTCGATCAGCCAGGGCCCGATCGAGCGCTTCCGCCTGCGGACGGTTGCGTGGGAAGCCATCGAGGACAGCTCCTCCCCGCGCGTCTTCGGTCTCGAGCCTGGCCAGAAGCATCTGGATCGTGATGTCATCCGGGACCAGCTGGCCCCGCTCCATGTACCGTCGGGCCTCGAGGCCGATAGCCGAACCGTCCCGAACGGCGGCCCGGAACAGGTCGCCGGTCGAGATGTGCGGCACTCCGAGTCCCTGGGTCAGGATCGCGGACTGAGTCCCCTTCCCGGCACCAGGGGCCCCAAGCAGCACGACGACCGTCATCGAACCCCGGCGCTCACCCGACCGCCATCCGAGGATGACCGCACTTGAGCCTGGCTGAGGGCCCGCGCGGAAGCGGCAACTCCCGGCTTGACCGCCACGCTCGTCGACGTCACCGGATGAAGCCCTCGTAGTTGCGCATCATCAACTGCGCTTCGATCTGCTTCATGGTCTCGACCACCACCGACACGACGATGAGCAGGCTGGTCCCGCCCAGGGCGAGGGACGCAAGGTCCGGCACGAGCAGTCCGAGGACCGATGGCGAGACCGCCACGATAGCCAGGAAGAGGGCGCCGGCGAACGTGATCCGGGTCACCACGCGACGGAGATAGTCCTCCGTCGGGCGACCCGGCCTGATGCCCGGGATGAACCCGCCGTTCTTTCGGAGCTGCTCGGCTGTCTCGTCCGGCTTGAACGTGAAGGCCGTGTAGAAGTACGTGAAGCCCATCGTCAGGAGGAAGTAGAGGACGACGTACAGCGGCGAACGCGAGTCGAACAGGCTGACGATCCCGGTCGCGATGTCCTTGATGATCTGGATGTCCGAGGTCGTGAAGTAGGACGCCAGCTGCTGCGGAAAGAGCAGGATGCTCACTGCAAAGATGATCGGGATCACGCCAGCCTGGTTGACGCGCAGAGGCAGGAACGTTTGACCGCCCGAATACATCCGCCGGCCGCGGACGCGGCTGGCGTACTGGATCGGGATCCGGCGCTGGCCCTCCTGGATATAGATGATCACGGCCACCGCCGCGATGGCGACGGCCGCGAAGCCGATCAGCACGGTGATGTTCGGGTTGCTGATGAAGCCGCCGATCGCTCCGGGCGCCAGGCTGACGATGCCGGCGAAGATGATGAAGCTGATGCCGTTGCCGATACCACGCTCAGTGATCAGCTCGCCGACCCACATGAGGGCGATGGCGCCGGCGGTCAGGGTCGCCATCTGGGTCAGTGTCGTGAAGCTGGCCAGGTCGAACGTGCCGGTCAGGACGCGCTGCGAGTTCAGGAGTGCGAGCACACCGTACGACTGCAGGACGGCCATCGGGACCGTCAGGTAGCGGGTGTACTGGTTGATCTTGTTGCGGCCGTACTCGCCCTCTCGACTGAGCGCCTGGAGGGAGGGCACGACACCCGACATCAGCTGCATGATGATCGACGAGTTGATGTACGGGTTCATGCCCAGGGCCACGACGGAGAAATTCGATAGTCCGCCGCCCGAGAACAGGTCGAGCAGTCCGACCAGCGTGTTCCCACTGACGAAGTCCGCCAGCTGCTGCCTGTCGATACCCGGTACAGGGACCGCGGCGAGCAGGCGGAAGACGATCAGCAGCCCAAGGACGTACAGGATCCGGCGCCGGATATCCGGTGCCCGGAAGGCGTTGAGGAGCGATTCGAACACGGGTTAGACGTCGTCGCCGGATGGCGTTGCAGTTTCGACGGCCAATGTCGGCTCGTCGTCGGTGGCAGCGGCCTCTGGCTCCGGGGCGGGATCGGGTTCGGTCGACCCGGTCACCTTGCTGGGCTTGGCGCGTTTCGCCGGCGCGGCAGGTGCTTCGATCTCGATGCCAAGCGCAGGCAGATGCCCGGTGGGGACCTCGAGGACGTTGACACTGCCGCCGGCTGCCTCGATCTTCGCGCGTGCCGAACCCGTGAAGGCGTCGGCAACCACGAAGAGCGGGACTGTCAGCTCGCCGGCGCCCAGGATCTTGAGTGGCTTGTTGAGGGTTCGAACCAGCCCCGTGGCGCGCAGGATGTCCTGGTTGATCGTGATGGGACCGGCCTTGAGGCGACCCTTGGACGGCGCTTCGACCTCGAAGGCGCCCGCTTCCGCGAGCGCGCCGATGGCCCCGATGTTCACGACCTCGTACTCGATCCTGAAGCGGTTCTTGAAGCCCCGCAACTTGGGGATACGCTGGTGCAGCGGCGTCTGGCCGCCTTCGAACCAGGCCGGGATGGAGCCGCCGGCGCGGGCCTTCTGGCCCTTCGTGCCACGGCCTGCGGTCTTGCCCTTGCCGGCGGCGATGCCGCGGCCGACCCGGATGCGGTCCTTGCGCGACCCTACGGCGGGCTGAAGGTCGTGGAGTTTCATGCCTTCTCCCCGGTATCGGTGTCGGCGATCTCCTCGACGGTCACCAGGAATCGCACCTGACGGACCATGCCGCGGGTTGCCGGGTTATCGGTGATCGTGCGGGAGGTGCCGATCCCGTGCAGACCCAGCGCGCGGACGGTGGCCCGATTGCGCGCGATGTGGCTGATGGTGCTTCGCACCTGAGTCACCTTGAGCTTAGCGACCACTGGGAACCTCCGCGACCGGCGCCGGCTGGCCGGCGATACGGCTGACCAGCTTGATGCCACGGCGGGCGCCGAGCTCTTCGGCCGAATGCAGGCTGCGCAGGGCTTCGATCGTCGCCCGGGTCACGTTCACCGGGTTGGTCGAGCCATGGATCTTGGACAGGATGTCGCGGACGCCGACCGCCTCGAGGACGGCCCGGACGGATCCGCCGGCGATGACGCCGGTGCCCTGCGAGGCAGGCTTCAGGAGGACGCTGCTGGCGCCGTAGACGACCTGGACCTCGTGGGGGATGGTCGTCCCGACCATCGGGATCTTGATGAGGTTCTTCTTCGCGTCCTCGACGCCCTTGCGGATCGACTCCGGCACCTCGCCGGCCTTGCCGATCCCGACGCCGACGTGACCGGCGCCGTCGCCGACGACGACGACCGCGCTGAAGCTGAACCGCCGGCCGCCCTTGACGACCTTGGCGACTCGATTGATCTGGACGACGCGCTCCTCGAGCGCAAGCTTGTTAGGGTCGATCCGTGCCACGGTGGCTCCTTCCGATCAGAACTCGAGGCCGGCTTCGCGGGCGGCATCGGCGAGCGACTTGATCCGCCCGTGGTACCGGAACCCGGCTCGATCGAAGACGACGCGCTCGACACCAGCGGCTTTGGCCCGCTCGGCGACCAGGCGACCGACGACCGCGGCCTCTGCCGACTTGGTCGAGGTGGAGCCCTTCAGCTCCTTCTCGACGGTCGAGGCGGCGGCGAGCGTCCGCCCGGACGCATCGTCGATGACCTGCGCGTAGATATGGTTGAGGCTGCGGAAGACCGCAAGACGCGGCCGCGCGTCCGTACCCGCCAGGTGGAGGCGGATCCGTTCGTGGCGCTTGCGTCGGGCGGCGCCGCGTGAGGCGACCTGCGTCATCGTGTTCGTTCCTTGTCCATCACGGGGTTACTTCTTGCCACCGATCTTGCCGGCCTTGCCGGCCTTCCGGCGGATGACCTCTCCGGCGTAGCGCACGCCCTTGCCCTTGTAGGGCTCCGGCTTGCGGGTGGCGCGGACCTTGGCGGCGATCTGACCCACGAGCTCCTTGTCGATGCCGACAACGGACAGGCGGGTCGGATTCTCCACTTCGAACGAGATGCCCTCGGGTGGGTTGATCTCGATCGGGTGGCTGTAGCCCAGGTTGAGAGTCAGCTTGCGACCGACCAGAACGGCACGATAACCGACACCGGTGATCTCGAGGCCCTTGCGATAGCCGTCGGTCACACCCACGACCATATTATTCACGAGAGTCCGGGTCAGGCCGTGGAGCTGCTTGTGGGTCTTCTGTTCGGTCGGCCGAGTGACGACCAGATTGGTGTCCTCACGGCTGACGGTCATGTCCGGGTGGAGCGATCGGGTCAGGACACCCTTGGGGCCCGTGACCGTCACGATCCGGCCGTCGATGGTCACGTCGACCGTCGAGGGGACCGGGATGGGAAGGCGTCCGATTCGCGACATGTCGTCCCGCCTACCAGACGAACGCGAGGACTTCGCCGCCCAGCTGCGCTTGACGCGCCTGCTGGCCGGTCATGATCCCCTGGCTTGTGCTGACGATGACGATGCCGAGGCCGCCAAGGACTCGCGGGATGTCCGTCTTGCGTGCGTAGACACGCAAGCCGGGCTTGCTGATCCGCTTGAGGCCCGAGACGACCGGGACCTTGCCTTCGACGTACTTGAGGGTGATACGCAGGATGGCGGTCGGACCATCCTGTTCCTCGCTGACCTCGGCGATGAAGCCTTCGGCCTTGAGGATGCGGGCGATCTCACGCTTGGTCCGGGACGCGGGGACGACCACATCGGTGTGGCGGGCGCGTGAAGCGTTCCGGACGCGCGTGAGCATGTCCGCGATCGGGTCGGATATGTTCATCGGTTTCCTACCAGCTCGACTTCGTGACGCCCGGCAGCTCGCCCAGGAGCGCGCGCTCCCGGAAGCAGATGCGGCAGAGCGCGAAGCGTCGGATGAAGGCCCGTGGCCGTCCGCACACGGTGCAACGGTGATACCCGCGCACCTTGAACTTCGGGGTCCGCCGTGCCTTGACGACTAGCGATTTCTTGGCCATTTGTCTCCCTCTCCGCGCCTACGAGGCGAAGGGCATGCCGAGGAGTTCGAGAAGCTTCTTCGATTCCTCGTCGGTCTTCGCCGTCGTCACGATGCTGATCTCCAGCCCGCGGAGACGGTCCACCTTGTCGTAGTCGATCTCCGGGAATGCAAGCTGCTCCCGCAGACCCAGTGTGTAGTTGCCCCGCCCATCGAACGACTTGCCGGGGATGCCCCGGAAGTCCCGGATGCGCGGCAGGGCGAGCGTCGTGAAGCGGTCCATGAAGTCCCACATCCGCTCGCCGCGGAGGGTCACCTTGGCCCCGATCGAGTTGCCCGTCCGAACGCGGAACTGGGCGATCGAGCGCTTGGCCTTGGTGACGATAGGCTTCTGGCCGGTGATGATGGTCAGGTCGCGGAGGGCGGCGTCGAGCGCCTTTGCGTTCGTCAGCGCCTCGCCGAGCCCGACATTGATGACGATCTTCGTGAGCCGGGGCACCTGCATGGGATTGGCGTACTCGAACTGCTTCTGGAGCGCCGGCGCGATCTCGCCGACGTACCGTGTCTGGAGTCGGCTGGTCACGCTGTCACCTGCAGCTGCTGGCTGCAATGCCGGCAGACGCGGACGCGGCGTCCGGTTTCGAGCGTCGCATGTGCGATACGAGTCGGCTTTTGACAGGCTGGGCAAACCACCATGACCCGACTGACCGGCAGCGGCTGAGCGATCTCCAGGATGCCGCCCTGCTGCATCTTTGGAACCCGATCGTTGGCGCCGGTCGACTGACGCGGCTTGGTATGGCGCTTGGCGATGTTCAGGCCCTCGACGACGACGCTCACACCGCCGGCCGACGAGCCGCGTCGGAAGACGCTGCGCGCTGCGCTGGGAGCGGGTCGGCGGCGGATGACCCGCTCGACCGTCCCGCGCTTGCCGGCGTCCTTGCCCGCGAGAACGACGATGGTGTCGCCCTTGCGGATCTCGGGCACCTTGGGGCTGCGCGGCGGCACGATCCGGACGGCCATCACAGCACCTCCGGGGCGAGCGACACGATCTTCATGTAGTTCCGATCGCGAAGTTCGCGAGCGACCGGGCCGAAGATGCGCGTGCCACGCGGGTTGCCCTGGTTGTTGATCAGGACCGCCGCGTTCTCGTCGAAGCGGATATAGCTGCCATCGGGCCGGCCGTACTCCTTGGCCGTCCGCACGACGACCGCACGGACGACGTCACCCTTCTTGACCGCGGCATTGGGGATGGCCTGCTTGACGCTGGCGATGATGACATCGCCAACGCCGGCTTCGGTCTTGAGCGAGCGACCGATCACCCGGATGCACTGGATCATCCGGGCGCCGGTGTTGTCGGCGACCTTCAAACGGGTCTGGGACTGGATCATGAGGCAGTCTCCTCACCGGCCGGCGCCGCGTCGTCATCGGTGCCATGCGAGCGACCCGGATGGGCGGCCGAATGGATCGCCTCGGTCGTGGCGGACTCGTCGGCCACGACCTCGCCCGGCAGGGCGTGGTCACCGACGCGCTGGACGACGGACACCAAGCGCCAGCGCTTCGTGGCCGACAGCGGGCGCGACTCCTCGATGAGGACCGTGTCGCCGATACGAGCCTCGTTGGCTTCGTCATGGGCCTTGAACTTCGTGCTCAAGCGGATGACCCGCTTGTAGAGTGGATGGCGCGCCAGGCGCTCGACGGACACGACGATCGTCTTGTCCATCCGGTCGCTCACGACGCGGCCGACCTTGGTCTTCCGCTTGCTTTGCACCTGGGTGTCTGCTCCTGTCATCGCGTGATCTCCCTCACGCCGGCCGGCCGAGCGTGCGCTCGCGCTGGACGGTCAGGATCCGCGCGATCGTTCGCCGCGTCTGCGGGATCGTGCTGTAGTCCTTCAATTGACGGGTCGACAGCGCAAAGCGCGCTCCCCACAGGTCCTGCTTGGCTTCCCGCAGGGCGGCCTCGAGCTCCGGATCCGATAGTTGGCGAACCTTCTCGATATCCATCAGCTCGCCTCCTTCGCCGACTCACGGACGACGACCCGTGTGGCGACCGGCAGCTTGTGACTGGCCAGACGCATGGCCTCGACCGCCGACTCGTGGTCCACGCCAGCCATCTCGAACAGGATGCGACCAGGCTTGACGACCGCGACCCAATGGTCCGGAGCGCCCTTGCCGGAACCCATCCGCGTTTCGGCCGGCTTCTTGGTCGCGGGCTTGTCCGGGAAGATCCGGATCCAGATCTTGCCGCCGCGCTTGACCGATCGGGTCATGGCGCGTCGCGCGGCCTCGATCTGACGGCTGGTGATCCAGGCCGGTTCCTGAGTGGCCAGACCGTACTCGCCGAAGGCGACCGTGTGGCCACCCTTGGCCATACCGGACATCCGGCCGCGCATGACCTTGCGGTGCTTGACCCGCTTGGGCATCAACATCGGTCAGACCCCCGTCCCGGCCTGGGCCGGAACGCCGGCGTCGCGCGCGGCGCGCTCCGGCGTGATGTCGCCACGGTAGATCCAGACCTTGACTCCGATGCGGCCATAGGTCGTGTGGGCGTGGACCTGGCCGTAGCTGATGTCGGCACGGAGCGTGCCGAGCGGGATGCGGCCTTCCTTGTCCCATTCCCGACGGCCCATCTCGGAACCACCGAGGCGCCCCGCGACGGCGATCTTGACACCCTTGGCGCCCGCCTTCATGGACCGCTGGATGGCCTGCTTCATCGCCTTCTTGAAGGCGATGCGGCGGCTGAGCTGACCGGCGATGTTCATCGCCACGAGATAGGCGTCAAGCTCCGGCTGGCGGATCTCCTTGATCTCCAGCTTGACCTTGCGAGTGGTCAGCACGCCGATCTGCTGGCGAAGGACCTCCACGTTGGCGCCCCCCTTGCCGATGACGATGCCCGGCTTGGCGGTGTGGATGGTGACCGTCACATGATTGATGCCGCGCTCGATCTCGACGCCACTCACGCTGGCGTTGGCCAGCCGTTTGTCGATGAGGGCGCGGATCTTGATGTCCTCCTGGAGGGAGGCCGTGTATTCCTTGTTATCGGCGTACCACTTCGCGGTCCAGGTGCGCGAAACACCCAGACGGAAGCCGTACGGATGGACCTTATGTCCCATGTCAGGCCTCCTGGTCCGCGACGACGATCGTGATGTGGGTCATTGGCTTGTGGATGGCGAATGCCCGACCCTGGGCCCTCGGCTGGAAGCGCTTGATCGTCGGGCCCTCATTGGCGATGGCATCCACGATCGTCAGATCCTCGGCGGACAGGTTGTGGTTGTTCTCCGCGTTGGCCGTCGCGCTCTTGAGGACGCGGGCAACATCGGCAGCGGCCTTCTGCGGCATGAACCGCAGGATGGCGGCGGCCTCTTCGACCGGCTTGCCCTTGATCGCCTGGGTCACCAGGCGAGTCTTGCGGGTCGAAGCTCGGAGATACTTGGCGGTGGCAGATACGCGCACGGTCGGCCTCTACTTCAGCGCTGTCGACCGGTCGGTGTGCTTGCCGTGCCCGCGATAGTTGCGGGTGGGGCTGAACTCACCAAGCCGATGGCCGACCATGTTCTCGGTCACGTAGACCGGGATGTGCTTCTTGCCGTTGTAGACCGCGATCGTGTGACCGATGAACGTCGGGAAGATGACCGACGCACGGGACCACGACTTGACGACCTTCTTCTCGCTGCGTTTGTTCATGTCCTCGATGCGACCGAGGAGACGGGCCTCGACGAACGGGCCTTTCTTGATTGAACGAGACATCGACTCCTACCTCCCGGCTACTTGCGATGCCGCGATCGGACGATCAGCCGTCCGGTCGTCTTGGACCGCCGGGTGCGGTAGCCCATCGCGGGCTTGCCCCACGGGGTCTTGGGCGGCATCCCGGTCGGGGACTTGCCCTCACCACCGCCATGCGGATGGTCACGCGGATTCATGACAACGCCTCGGACCTCGGGCCGCTGGCCCATGTGCCGGGCGCGACCGGCCTTGCCGAGGTTCTGGTTCTCGTGGTCGAGGTTGCTGACCTGGCCCACGGTGGCCATGCAGCGGAGGGGGACGCGACGCATCTCGCCCGACGGAAGTCGGACGGTGGCGTAGTCACCTTCCTTCGCCAGCAGCTGCGCCGAGACGCCAGCCGAGCGGACGATCTGGCCGCCCTTGCCGGGCACCAACTCGATATTGTGGATGGTCGTGCCCAACGGGATGTTGGCGAGCGGCAGCGCGTTACCGATGCGCGCCTCGGCCTCCGAACCGGCGACGACGATGTCACCGACCTTCAGGCCGTGGGGCAGGAGCATGTAGCGCTTCTCGCCGTCCCGGTAGTGCAGCAGCCCGATGCGGGCCGAGCGGTTCGGGTCGTACTCGATGGTGGCCAGACGGGCCGGCACGCCCACCTTGTCACGCTTGAAGTCGATCCGGCGGTAGTGCTGCTTCTCGCCACCACCGCGGTGACGAACGGTCAGCCGACCGGCGTTGTTGCGCCCGGAGCCACGGATCTGTGGTTCGAGCAGGGGCTTGTGCGGCTCCTTGGTGGTGATCTCCTCGAAGGTCGAGCGAGTCATCTGCCGGAGTCCCGGTGAAGTGGCCTTGTAGCTGCGAAGCGGCATCGGTCAGACCCCCTCGAAGAACTCGATCTTCTGGCCAGGGGCCAGCGTCACGATCGCCTTGCGCCACGGCGTAGTGTGGCCGATGGTCTGCCCGCGGCGATTGCCGCGGCGCTTCTCCTTGGGCTTCGTCGTCAGGACGTTGACCGCGATGACGGTCACGTTCTCCTTCTTGTAGAGCTCCTCGACGGCCGCCTTGATCTGGATCTTGTTGGCCCTGTCGTGGACGGCGAAGGTGTACTTGCCACGACTCGACTCATCGATCGACTTCTCGCTGATGACCGGTCGGAGGATGATCTCGGGTGCAGTCAGGGCGCTCACGCGTAGACCTCCTGCATGCGGGCCAGGGACGGCTGCTCGATCAGGACCACGTCTGCCTTGAGGAGGTCGACCACATTCAGCGAGTCGGCCAGGATGATCTCGACGGTCGGCAGGTTGCGGGCCGACAGTTCCAGCTTCTCGTCACGCGAGGGGGCGACGACGAGCACGCGACCGGTCGCCTGCAGGGCGTTCAACACGACGACAAGATCTTTGGTCCGGATCGCGTCGAGGCCGAACGTATCGATGATCTTGATGGCTTCGTCACCCAGTTTGGCGGTCAGTGCGCCGCGCAGGGCAAGGCGCTTCATCTTGCGCGGCAGGCGCTGTTCGTACGACCGCGGATGCGGTCCGAACACCACACCGCCGCCGCGGTAGTGCGGAGCACTGACCGTGCCCTGACGAGCGCGGCCGGTTCCCTTCTGGCGGTACGGTTTCTTGCCACCGCCGCGGACTTCGCCACGGGTCTTGGTGTCGTGTGTGCCCGTTCGCCGTGCGGCGAGCTGGGCGGTGACGACCTGGTGGAGGACGGCGGTGTTGATCGGCGCGGCAAACAGCACGTCGCTGAGTTCCACGCTGCCGACCGTCTTGCCGGTCTTGTCATAGACATCGATCTGCGGCATCGCTCAGGCCTTCTTCACAAGGATCAGCCCACCACGAGCACCGGGGAGACTCCCCTTGACCAGCAGCAGATTGCGATCCAGATCCGCCCGCACCACGCGGACCTTCTTGATGGTCACCCGCTCGTCGCCCATATGGCCGGCCATCTTCATCCCGCGGTAGACACGGCCGGGCGTGGTGCCCGGGCCGATCGAACCGGGGGCCCGGTGGTGGTCGGAACCGTGGGTCGTGGGGCCGCGGTGGAAGTTGTGGCGCTTGATGTGGCCGGCGAAGCCCTTGCCCTTTGAGATACCGGTCACATCGACCAGATCCCCCGCAGCGAACATGTCGGCCAGTGCGATGGTCTGGCCGACGGTCAGATCATCCACGCTGTCGACCCGGAACTCTCGGATGGTCGCGACCTTGGGCAGGTCCTTGAGCTGACCGGTGTCCGGCTTGTTGAGCTTCTTGGACACTTCGGACCCGATCTGCACGGCGGTATAGCCATCCCGCTCAGGCGTGCGCAGGCGCGTCACCGTGTTGGGCTCGATGGACAGGACCGAGACGGCCACCATCGTGCCGTCGTCCTGGAAGACCTGGGTCATGCCGACCTTGCGGCCGATCAATCCGATACTCATCGCACCGTCACATCTTGATCTCGATGTCGACGCCCGCTGCCAGCGAGAGTCGCATCAGGGCGTCCACCGTCTTGGACGAGGGGTCGAGGATGTCGACGAGCCGCTTGTGCGTGCGGATCTCGAACTGCTCTCGGCTGTCCTTGTCGATGAACGGAGAACGCAGGACGGTGAACTTCTCGATCCGGGTCGGGAGCGGGACGGGTCCGACAACGTCGGCGCCTGTCCGCTGGGCCGTCTCCACGATCTGAGCCGCCGACTGGTCCAGCAGTCGGTGGTCATAGGCCTTGAGGCGGATCCTGATCCGCTGCTTCGCCATCTCGCCCTACCCGACGATGCTGACGATGGCGCCGGCGCCGACGGTCCGGCCACCCTCGCGGATGGCGAAGCGCTGGCCGACTTCGATGGCGATCGGGGTGATGAGCTCGACGCTCATCTCGACGTTGTCGCCGGGC
>JANONZ010000282.1:0-1931 GCA_031421095.1 Thermomicrobiales bacterium | reverse complement strand
CGCGGCGCCTCGACCCGTCCGGCGCGCGAGCGCTCGCGGTCGCGGTGGACATCACCGACTACACGAGCGTGGAGGCGATGGTCGCCGCGACGCTGGACTGGGCGGGACGGATCGACATCCTCGTCAACAACGCCGGGATCTCCGAGAGTCAGGTCCCGGTCTGGGAGATGCCACTCGTGGCCTGGCAACGGACCATCGACATCGACCTGACCGGGGTCTTCCACGGCTGTCGGGCGGTCCTGCCGACGATGATCGCGGCCGGCTGGGGCCGCATCGTCAACATCTCCTCGATCGCCGGCAAGGAGGGCAAGCACAACCCCGCCGCATATTCCGCGGCGAAGGCCGGGGTCATCGGGCTGACGAAGTCGGTCGCCTTCGAGGTCGCTCCACACGGGGTTCTCGTGAACGCCATCACGCCCGGCGCCATCTGGACGGCGAACTGGTCGAATCTCTCCGACGAGCAGCGCGACGAGGTGGTCCGCCGCCACCCGGTCGGTCGCTTCGGGCGGGCCGAGGAGGTCGCCGCGCTTGTCGCCTGGCTCTCGTCGGACGAGTGCTCGTTCTCGACCGGGGCGGTGTTCGACATCTCGGGCGGGCGCGCCGGCCACTGATCGTCCGCCCGCGGGCGCTGCGCGGATCGGCCCGCGTCTACCGAAAGTGCGGCAGCACCTCGTCTGCGAACAGCTCCAGATCCTCGGTCCCCAGCATCCCCGCGAATCGCAGTTGGACCATGTCGAAGCCAAGATCGATGGCCTCGTGGATCCGGTCGCGGAACGCCGCTGGATCGCCGGCGAACGGCGGGCGCTCGGCCTGTAGCGCGTCGCCAGCGAGGCGTTTCGCCACCGCGCCATCGCGGTGCAGGTAGACGGTCCAGGGCATCGCCTTGCGGATGGACCCCCGATCCCGCCCGACGGCGAGGCAGTGGTCGGCGAGCACGGCGAGCTTGCGCTCGAGCACGTCGCGACGGTCGGCGTACGCGAGCCACCAGTCGGCATGCTGAGCGACCGCGCGCAGGAGATAGCGCTCGCCGCTGCCACCGATGAGGATCGGCGGCGGCGGTGACGGTCGTGGCTCGCAGAACGCGTTCTCGACCCGATACCACTCGCCTTCGAAGTTCGCGGGCGAGTCCGTCCACATCGTCTTGATGAGCCGGATCGCCTCGTCCATCTGGGCGATGCGCACGCGAGTCGGAGGGAACGGATAGCCGTAGGCGCGGTACTCGTCCGCCAGCCATCCCGCACCGTAGCCGAGGATGAAGCGCCCGCCGGTCAGGGCCTGGAGGCTGGCCGCCATCTTTGCGAGGAGCGCCGGATGGCGGTACGAGTTGGCCAGGACGTTGTTTCCGACCCGAACGCCCGTGGTCCGTGCCGCGACCCAGGTCAGCTGGGTCCACGGTTCGATCCGGTAGCGGTCGCCCTCCATCAGATGGTCCGACACCCACATGGAGTCGAAGATCCGCCCCGCGAACGTCAGTTGCCGTTCCAGATCGGCCGCGAATGTCGCGCGATCGACACGGCCCATCTCGCGGTCGCCGGGTGGGACGGCGAACCCGAAGTCCATCGTCAGTCGGCCGAGCCGGTCGTCACCGAGCCGTGACCAGGTCGCCGACGCGGACGGCCTGTCCGGTCACGGCCGACTGCTCGGCCGCCTCGAGCATCGCGGTCGTGTTGCGACCTTCGTCGCCGGACACGAGCGGATCGTGCCCGTCCTCGATCGCGCCGATGAGGTCCTCGAGTTGTCGCGCGTAGGCACGCAGTCGGACCGGGTCCACCGCGTCGAGCGGGTCGAAGGGGCCCTGCGCCGTCACGGTGTCCCAGCTGTCGCCACGGCCGAGCCGAACGGCGCCGTATGGCTGGAGGTCGATGATCCCGTCGGAACCGACGATGAGGAACGAGAACGATGTCGGCATCCCGGGCTTCGGGATCTCGTAG
>JANONZ010000281.1:0-2261 GCA_031421095.1 Thermomicrobiales bacterium | reverse complement strand
CGCTTCGGTCGCCCGCTCGGTCATCGTGCCGGTCGATGCCCCGCGCCATGGCGATCCGGATCCGACGGACCCATGGGAGGCGCGTCAGCCGCCGCGCCCATCGGCGCGTCCGCTTGATCCGACCGGCCATGCCGTGGGGCGCCGCGCGGGAGGCCACGGTCACGGCGGGCGGAAAGAGCGTGGCGGCCATCCGAGTCTGGAAGTCGGGCTGGGGGGCCGGCGACCGGAATGCGTGGTCCAGCCCGTGGCGCTCCAGGAATCCCGTGAACGCCGCGAACCGCGCGCTGTGACCGCGGTTGAAGGGGCCATAGTCCGCCTCCGCGTAGAGATCGGCCGCGTCCACGTCCGGGCCCACCTCGTGTATAAGGCGATGGGGGATCTCGAAATAGCGGGCGAGCTCCAGGGTCCTCGAGTCGTGGGCCAGGACCACGGCCGGGGTCCCCGCGATGAGCGCCGCGATGTTGCCGTGGATCCGCGTCCCGAACGAGAAGTCGACCGAGGCGAGGAACTTGAACCAGGGCGCCGGATCCACGAAGAACCGGACCTTGTCGTCGCGAAAGAGCGGGTGTGCGAGGTGGATGGGACGCGGGTCCGCCGGGTCGACCCCATCGTGGGCACCGCCCGGGCCCCAAAGCAGGAGTTCCAGCGTGTCGATGTCCTGCGGGATATAGGTCAGGTTCGGATAGCGCTCGGCGTGACGGGTGACGATCGGTCCCATGGCCGTGACGTACGGCGACACGTTGATGGCCAGGCGCGCGTCGCGATCCAGGACGGCTCGCCGCTTCTCGATCACCAGATCCGGGCCGTGGATGAACAGCGAGGGACAGCCGATCACCTCGACATCGCGGAACCCGAGCCCGTTCAGGTAGTCGAGCGTCAGCGCGCCGCGGACGCCGATGGACGGCGAGCGGTCCAGGACGGCCGAAACGAAGGCCTTCACGGTCGCCTCGATGGGCCGCAATCGGGCCGTCTCGTAGCGGACGTTCGACTGGGCGCCGACCCCAAGGATCACGACCGGGATCCGCAGCTGTCGGATGAGCTGGGTGAGTCGGATGAGGATCGGTTCGTAGCTCAGCCGGAAGGCGTTGGCGAGCGGGATCACGTAGGCGTCGTAGCGCTCGTTGATCCGATCGGGGTCGCGCCTCTCGACCAGGAAGCGGTCGACCGTGACCGACGTCGTCACGGTCTCGAGGAGCCGGTACGCGGCGGTCGAGAAGATCAGGTTCCCGGCGTTCTGGGCGATGAGATTGCGGACGAGGGTCTCCTCGGCCGACACCACGTCGAACGGGTCCTTATGCGCGCGCAGCAGGATCTCTTTCATGCTCCGCATAAGCCTATCGGAGCGCGGACCGCGGCGATGGCGGCGCGGACCGCGGTGGCGACGCCCGGTGATCCGGACCTTCGTCAGTCGGCGACCAGGACGGCGCCCAGCTGGCTGAGGACCCGCGCGGTTGCGCCCCACACGGACAGCCCGTCCACCTCGTAGTGACCGTAGCGCAGCGGCCAAGTGCCGATCGTCCGCTCGACGACCTCGATCGGCGCGGCGGGCAGGAACCGGGCAAGCGATGGCTCCAGGATGCGCGCCACCTCGGACGCCTGGGGGACGAGGTGGGGCCGCCGGTCGGCCACGGCGACGATCGGCGTCACCTGGAAGTCGCTGACCGGGATCCAGAAGCGCTCCAGCTGACCGACGACCCGGATGCCCGCCTGGTCTGGGCGCAGGCCGACCTCCTCTGTCGCCTCGCGCAGGGCGGTCGCCACGAGGTCGGCATCCTCCGGCTCAGACTTGCCCCCGGGGAAGCTCACCTCGCCCGAATGGTGCCCCTCGTACGTGGGTCGCTCGATGAGGACGACCCGGGTCTCCCGATCCGGGCCCGGGTAGAGCAGCACCAGGACGGCGGCTGCCCGTCCGGACCGCCCGGCCGGCGACTCCAGCGGTGGCCGCCGGCCCGGACCGCCGACGATGACCGGCATGAGCGACTCGGCCGGTGGCGGCAGTTCGTCCGGCAGTGTCGCCAGGCGTGACATCACCTCGTCGAAGCGCATCAGCGACTGCCTGGCCCGGCTCGGCGACTCAGTTGAGGAGCTCCCCGTCGTCGTCCGACCGCCGATCGCCGATGTCGGGCAGGTCGAAGGCCGTGCCGCCCCGCCGGCCGCCCCCGACGCCCCCGGCGCTTCCGTCACCGATCGGAGTCGCCGCGTCGGGCCCACGCGTCCTCGCATCGCGCCGACCGCCATCCCCGACCACGGTCGCACCCGCG
>JANONZ010000280.1:0-3641 GCA_031421095.1 Thermomicrobiales bacterium | reverse complement strand
AGCGCCTCCGGCGCTGATCGCGATGACAACGGCAGCCATCGACACATTGTCGGATGCCTCCCAGAGGTTGTAGGCGTCGTATTCGCCGAGGGCGTACAGAACCCATGAAGCTTCCCCCCGACCGACTCGATGTAGCTCTTGGCGGCTTCTCGGCGGTCCTCCGGATTCTGGGCCAAACGGGCCCACGTTTCGGGGGTGTAGCTGAATCGAGTGAGATAGAAGGGCACGGCGGTCTCCTCCTGCCAGCAATTCTCCCGGGCCATCTCCAGCAAATCGGATTGTCCCACCTGCACCCGCTGCTGGGAAGATGTGGAAAGCCGTCAGCTGAGTTCGCGCTGGTCATCCGCTTCCTCGAATCGACGAGCACCGCGACCGATGAAGGACTCTCTCGCCGTGATCCTGGGAGACGCGGTAGTGGGCAGCTCGCTCGACAAGGTCGTCTGGGCCAACTGGGCGTTGCGCGACCCCGCAGAGTTCGACACGTTCAACGAGGAATGGGTGCGCTGGTTCCCGGGCGATCAGCCGATCGGTCAGGGCACCCTGCTGCCCCCGCTGCAGCGCCGCGCCGGATTCCGCGTCTCGATCGGGGTCATCGCCGAGGTATAGACTGCGCCGGTGAGCTTTTTCAATGTTGGCGCGGACGCGTACGACCGGTTCATGGGCAGGTATTCATCCCTGCTCTCCCCGCAGCTTGCGACCCTGGCCGGGGTCCGTGGCGGCCAACGGGTGCTCGACGTCGGCTGTGGCCCGGGCGCACTCACCGCGGAGCTGGTCGGGCGGCTCGCGCCCGCGGCCGTGGCCGCGGTCGACCCGTCCGAGTCGTTCGTCGCCGCAGCCCGCGCGCGCAATCCGGGCGTTGACGTTCGACGAGCATCCGCAGAGGAACTGCCGTTTCCGGATCGGTCGTTCGATGCGGCCCTCGCCCAGCTCGTCGTCCACTTCATGGCAGATCCGGTCGGCGGATTGGCCGAGATGGCGCGTGTGACCCGGCGGGACGGTGTCGTTGCGGCGTGCGTGTGGGATCATGGCGGAGGTCACGGCCCGCTCAGCGCCTTCTGGCAGGCAGCTCGCCTGCTGGACCCCGGAATTGACGATGGATCGCAGCTTGCCGGCGCTCGCGAGGGCCACCTGGCGGAGTTGTTCGAGGCAGCGGGGCTGCACGAGATCGAGGGGGCGGCCCTGTCCGTCAGCCTCGAGCACGCCAGCTTCGAGGCGTGGTGGGAGCCATTCAACGGCGGGGTCGGCCCCGCGGGCGCCCACGTCGCCAGCCTCGCCCCGGAACGACAAGTCGAGCTGCGCGAAGCCTGTCGCGCCCTGCTTCCCGGCGCACCGTTCATGCTCACCGCGACGGCCTGGGCAGCCCGTGGTCTCGTATAGGACACGATGACCATCGAGGCCTCGACGTGGGCCCTGGACTCGGGGTCACCCAATCGCTCGCCGGAGGTTCGATGCGAACGCTCGGGATCGGTCTCGTACTCCCGGCGGGAGAGTCCTTCGTCGACGGCGCAACCGCACGCTGGGTGGAGATCCGCGAGCTCGCGATCCGAGCCGAAGAGATCGGGTTCGACACGGTCTGGATGGCGGATGAGCTGTTGTGGCGTCCGCCCGACGGTCAGACGCATGGCTGGTGGGAGTGCGTCGCGATGACCGGCGCGGTGGCGGCCGCGACCTCGCGAGTGAAGGTCGGCACATGGATCCTGTCCGCGCTCCACAGGAACCCCGGGATCACCGCGAAGGCCGTCGAGACGCTCGATGAGATCAGCGGGGGCCGCTTCGTGTTCGGCCTCGGCTCCGGGCATGCCGGCCGCCAGGCGCATGCCTTCGGGTTGCCCGAGGACCACGTCTACGGCCGGTTCGCGGAGGCGGTCGAGATCATGGTTCCGCTCCTGCGGCACGGCCGCGCGGACTTCGAAGGGACCTTCCACGCAGCGCGCGATCTGGAGCACCGACCGGTCGGACCGCGCCCCGGCCGGATCCCGATCATGATCGGCGCCAAGGGTCCGAAGATGCTCCGCCTGGCCGCCCTCCATGCCGACATCTGGAGCTGGTACGTCGAGGAGCGGAGCGACCTCGCGGAGTTTGGGCCGCGGCTCGCGGCGCTTGAGGCAGCCTGCCTCGAGGTCGGGCGCGATCCCGCGTCGATCGGAAGGTCGGCGGGCATCCTCGTGGAGCCGACGTCGTTCACGGGCTCGGCGGAGGTGTTCGGGACGCCCGTACGCGGCTCGGCCGAGGAGATCGCCGACGGCTTCCGGGCGTTCCACGCCGGTGGCTTCACACAGGTCGAGGTCATGCTCTGGCCACCCACCATGGCCGCCCTCGAGGCGATGGCCCCCGTGGTCGAGCTTCTCGACGCCGACTGATCGCGAACCCTGCCGGTTCGTGGCGGTTGGTGTGCTACCATGTCGCACATGAACCAACAGCGGGTCGGGGTCCGGGAGCTGCGTCGTGAGGCCAGTGCCATCCTGCGACGGGTCGCCGCGGGCGAGACCGTGGAGATCACCGACCGTGGACGTTCCGTCGCTGTTCTCGTGCGGACGATGCCGAGCGGCCTGGCCCGATTGGAACGTGAGGGGCTCCTGCGTCGAGCAGAGGCCGATCTCCTGGACCTCCAGCCCGTCCGACTCCCGCCCGATGCCACGGCGCCATCGCGACTCGTAGCCGAGGGACGAGGCGATTGAGTGCGCTCTACCTCGATAGCTCGGCGTTCGTCAAGCTGGTCGTCGAGGAGGACGAGTCCGCGGCCGTCCGGACGTTCCTGTCAGCCCACAGCGCGCGCCGTGTGTCGTCCGCCCTCCTCCGCACCGAGGCACTGCGGGCGGTCCGCCACCTGGGGCCGGATGCTCTCGCGACGGTCCGGGAGGGACTGCGTCGCGTCGACCTGATCGGGATCGACGATCGGACCCTGGATGCGGCTGGCACCCTCGAACCGCAGGTGCTCCGAACGCTCGACGCCATCCACCTCGCGACCGCGATGGCCGTGGGCGACGATCTCGAAGCGATCGTGACCTACGACGAGCGGATGGTCGAGGCCGCGCGACTCATGGGGCTGTCGACGGTGTCGCCGCGCTGACGAATCACTCTCCGGTCAAAGGTCAAGGCGTCCCACGCTGGCGCTGAATGGAAGGCCCCATCGGGGTGCTCCGCGGGGCCACGTCTCGGGGCTCCCTGGCGATCCGCCGCAGCCACCGGCCGTTCGGCCGCTAACCGGCACCTTCGGACGCCGAGGCCCGGCTGTCCCGGCCCAGTGGCCCCCGGACGTTCGTCGCTGCACAGCAACACGAACGTTCGTCGGTTGACGGTTCGCCGACCGGCAGGGCATCCTCTGCGCAGGCGACAGGTGCCCCCCGCCCGTTCTCGATCATCCGCGCCGCAATGCCACGGGAGCCAGTCGCATGTCCCTGCGCCGTCCCCGACCGGCCGTTCGGGTCCTGCTCGCCGCGCTGCTCCAGGCCAGCCTGATCAGTTCGACCGGCGCGCCGGTCGTCTCCGCCCAGGTCCCGCTGGCCCCGCTCACGGCGGACCAGGTGAGCCATCGCCTCACGCGCGAGGTCTTCGGCTACCTCCCCTACTGGGAGCTCAACAGCGGGATCGACGCCTACCTGCGCTACGACCTGCTCTCGACGATCGCTTTCTTCGGGGTC
>JANONZ010000279.1:0-3453 GCA_031421095.1 Thermomicrobiales bacterium | reverse complement strand
GGCGACGTCACCCGCTTCGAGGCAGAGTTCGACCTCGCCTTCCACCGCCGAGTCCGTGCCGGTTTCCTGACACTGGCCGGGGCCGAGCCGGATCGGTTCGCGGTCATCGACGCGACGCAGCCGGCCGGGGCGGTCGCCCAGGCCACAGCCGCCGCCGTTGATCGTCTCATCGGATCGGGTGAACCGAATCGGACGCTTCTGCGCACACCCTCATGACACAGGCGGACCAGCCGCTCCGAATTCGCACGGCGTCCCCAGCGGACGATGCGGACCGGGCCGCGCTGGTACGGCTGGCCGATGGAGAGCTCGATGCTCTCGAGCACCTGTACGACCGATACAAGACGATGGCTTACTCGATCGCTTACCGCATCACGAATGACCCGACTCTTGCCGAAGATGTCGTCCAGGAGGCCTTCCTTGGCGCGTGGCGCAACGCGGCTCGCTATATCGAGGGACGTGGAAGCGTGAAGACGTGGCTGCTGTCCATCGTCCACCACCGGGCCATCGATGCCGTCCGGCGTCGTCGCCCGACCACCGGATTGCCCGACCCCACCGAGGCGGCCGTGCCGGCAGCACTGACCATGCCCGATGTCTGGGCCGAGGTTTCCGCGAGTCTTGATGGGGACACCGTCCGCGACGCCCTGGCCGGCCTGTCCGATGTCCAGCGCCAGGCCATCGAGATGGCCTATTTCGGGGGCTTGACGCAGCTCGAGATCGCCGAGCGTACCGGGACGCCCCTTGGCACGGTCAAAAGCCGGATGCGGCTCGGCCTGCTGGCGATGCGCCGAGCCCTGGACGGGGCGTCATGATGAGCGACAGGGAAGTCGGGATGAACGACAGGGATCCGGAAGCTGTGCTGACCTGTGACGACGTCCGCGAGATGGCGGGCGCCTTCGTCCTTGGCGCGCTGGAGCCCAGCGAGGAGCGGGCGATTCGCGCCCACCTGGCGTCGTGCGCCGACGCCCATGAGGAGATCGCCGAGCTGGGCGGAGTCCTGCCGGCGCTGGCCGAGATCGTCCCGATGATCGAGCCACCGGCCGCCCTGAAAGGTCGGATCATGGCGGCCGCCGCCGCGGAGCTGGCCGGGCGCGAGGGTGCCCGGGCGCCCGCCCCGTCATCCGAGCCCATCGCCTTCCCGACCCCCTCAGCGCGTGCCGAGCGCGACGCCCTTCGCGGACGGCCCTCGACAGGCACCTGGGTGTTGCGCATCGCGGCCGTCCTGGCCATCGCGGCTCTGGGTGGCTGGAACCTTCTGCTCCAGAGCCAGCTCTCTGCGGGCCAAGCCTATGAACAGGCCGTCGCCCAGGTCCTCCGATCGGCGTCCCAGCCGGGTGCGCTCACTGCGATCCTGTCGGCCGATGTCGGCACCGGCTCCGGGCTGGCGGCGGTCAGCTCGTCCGGCGACGTGACCCTGGCGATGCAGGACCTCGCGCCGACCAGCGGCGACCAGGTGTACGAGGCATGGGTCATCGGTGGGGACGGCACGCCCGTCCCGCTGGGCAGCTTCAAGGTCGGGGCAAACGGGACGGCGTCCTTCACGGCCGGCGGCTTGCCTGCCACCGCAGGGATCGTTCTGGCACTCACCCGAGAGCCCGGCCCCGGCGCGACCACACCGACGTTGCCGATCGTCACGAAGGGCGTGGCAACGGCCGGCTGAACGCGAACTCCGTGAGGCGCCAAGCCCCCGATCAGTCCTTCGGCGTTGTCCCTGCGGCGACCGTCCCGTGGCCCTGGGCCCGGGCTCGGGCCAGCCCGTCCTTGGCGGCCGCGATGAGCGATCCGGCGTCCGTGCCATCCACGGGGAATCGTGCGACACCGGCGGAGACGGTGATCGGCTGACCAGCGACAGCAGGCAGAGCGGCGATCCCGTGGAGGACGCGCTGCGCGACCATCGCCCCGGCAGATCCGGGTGCGACCAGGACGAACTCGTCGCCACCGATCCGACCGACCGTGTCCACCATTCGGACGGATTCGGCCAGGACGGCGGCGACCTGCCGCAGGACATCATCACCCGCCTCGTGGCCGCGGTCCCGGTTCGTCGCCTGGAAGTCATCGACATCGAACATTGCCAGCGAGACTTCGCTGCCCTGGCGACCGGCACGTGCCAGCTCGAGTTCCAGGATCCGGCCCACGGTGCGTTCGTTGGCCAGTCCAGTCAGGGGATCCGTATGGGCCATCCGTTCGAACCACTCGGAGCGCTCCGCGGTCGTTGACGCGAGCCGCGCCCGATCGACGGCGATCGCCGCCAGCCCGGCAAGTGCGGCCAACGTCTCGCGTTCGTTCGCATCGAGGGTTCGCGGCGCCGTCCAGCCGAAGCCGATCGAGCCCAGCGTGAGGTCCACACCGCCACTCGCGACGACGAGCGGGAGGTACGCGCCCACGAACGCGGTCCCGTCGCCGAGCGTTGCCTTGTGGTCGAACGTCACGACACGGCCCGTTGCGGCCTGGTTCAGCGGGTGTCCTGGGTCCGCGACTTCGGCGCACAGGCGAGCCGCACCGGCCGCATCCATGCCGTGCGAAGCGCCCATCTCGAGGCCCGGCCGGTCCGGGTCGGACAGGAAGATCGCCGCCATCACCGGCCCAAGTCCGGCGACCCCCGCCTGCAGCACCCCGGTGAGCGCCGCGTCGAGCTCCGCGCCTCCGGCGACGGCCTGGATCGCGCTGGAGAGCAACGCGCGGGGATCAGTCGACGGTCCATCGGGCGGCACGGGCGGCTCCTGGGGTGAGGGTCTGTCGGAGGGCGCATCGTACACCCGGCCTCCCTCGATGGAACTTCGATCTGCACGTTGACCGGAGTCGGTCCCGGCGTTGATACTCAGCTCGTGAAGCTCGTCGTCGCGATCGTCCACAATGAGGATGCTGGAGCCCTCGTCAACGCTCTCCTCGATAAGGAGTTTCGAGCCACCCGTCTGCACAGCTCTGGCGGATTCCTGAAGCAGTCGAACGCCACGATCATCCTGGGCGTCGAGGACACCGACGTCGATGAGGTGGTCACCGTGGTGCGCGCCAACTGCACTTCACGAACGCAGGTGGTGAACCCGATGCCGCCGATCATGGAGCCGGGCGAGTTCTTCATGCCCTATCCACTCGAGGTCGAGGTCGGCGGGGCGACCGTGTTCGTGCTGCCAGTCGAGCGTTTCGAGCGACTTTGACGGCCATCGGCCCACCTCGGCGTCGATCTCCGCGAGCTGACGCGGTCGTCCATCTGACGCGACACCGCCCGTCGTCGTGACCGCCCTCGCGGGCCGACCATGGGTCGACGCGCTGGAATCGGGCGCACCTGACATCGTCGCGGCGTGGCGCGGCGTCGAGGCGGGTCGGTTCATCACGGCCCGGCGCGAGGTCCGACGCCGGGCGGGCAGCGGCACCGCCGAGGTGGTCGCCGCGCAACTCGCGACGCTGGCCGGCGCACTCACCGCGTTCGTCGAGGGCGCGACGGACGCCACGCTTGGA
>JANONZ010000278.1:0-3752 GCA_031421095.1 Thermomicrobiales bacterium | reverse complement strand
CCGCGAAGGGGTGCTCGGCGGCCCAGCGCATGTCGGCCCCGAGCGCGCGCGTCTCCGACGCGGAGCGGCCCGCAAGGACCGCTGCCACCGCCTCGATGATCGATGGGATCCCGGGCACGAGATAGGTCTCGCCCCAGCCGGAGCGACCATCGGCATCGGTGATCTTGACGAGGACGTAGGCGTGCGTGCTCGACAGAGCGATGGACGGCCCGGTCCGCGGGTTCAACGTATGGCTCACGACGAAACTCTCGACGCGCTGAATGGTGCGGCCCTGATCCGTGCTGGATGTCATCTTCAGTACCCTCGGTCCACGTCCATGTGGTTGAGTGGCGGCGCGCCGCTGACGCTCACGCGTACTCGACCACGCCGGCCTGGTACGGGTAGCGGTCGGCGAAGTCCGGGGCCAGGGTGATGCCCAATCCCGGAGCGGACGGGCGCTCGATGAACCCATCGGCCAGCCGGACGGGCTCCGTCAGCAGCTCCTTGCGGACATTGTCCGGAGCGAGCACGTACTCCACGAACCGGGCGTTGGGACTCGCAAAGGCGACGTGGAGATTGGCCATGAATCCGGGTCCGACGGCCGCTCCGGTATGGACGATCAGACCGACATGCCGAGCCTCCGCCATCCGGGCGACGTCGCGAGCCACCCCGACGCCCCCGACATGGGTCGCATCAGGCTGGACGTAGTCGAGAGCCTCGAGATCCAGGAAGCGCCGGAACTCGTCCAGGCCGGTCAGGCACTCGCCGCCGGCGATCGGCACTCGGGTCGCGCGCCGCAGCGCCGCATAGCCCTCCGGGTCGTCGTACCGGAGTGGCTCCTCCATGAACAGGAGATCGAACGGTTCGAGGGCGCGGGCCAGGTCGAACGCCGTCGAGCGCGACCATGGTTCGCGGACCTGGACGGCGTGGCAGTCAGTGGCCAGCTCCATGTCCGGCCCGAGCGCCTCGCGCAGCGCCCCGAACTTCGCGCGCTCGTCGGCGACGCGTCCGGCGGTACTGCCCGCGTACCAGGTCCCGTACGGTGGCGTGCCCGGAGTCGTGATGTAGCCACCGGGTCGACCATCGAAGCCGGTCCCGATCTTGAGCCCGCGGAAGCCGAGCGAGCCGTAGCGGCGCGCCTGCTCCACTGCCCGCTCCAGCGGCCACGCCCCCGTGCCGCCCGACGCGTAGAGCGGAAGCCGGTCGTGGGCAGGTCCGCCCAGCAGTTCGTGAACGGGTCGGTCCAGTGCCTTGCCGGCGATGTCCCAGAGGGCCATCTCCAACCCCGAGAGCACGGACAACCCGACCCCGACACGCGCCCACCACAGGGAGCGCTGGTAGAGCTCGCGGAAGGCCGCCTCGGGCTGGCGGGGGTCGAGATCGAGCCCGGTCGTCAGGCGGCCGTAATAGTCGATGAGTGGGCTGACGACCTCGGCACAGAAGTAGCCCATGATCGTCTCACCGACACCGGTGATCCCTTCGTCAGTCTCCACGACGACGAGTGCCGCAGTCCGCTCGAAACGCTCGCCGGGAAGCCAGAACGGGTCCCCTGTCCAGGGCGCCGTGATCAGGACGGACCGGACGCCGGTCACCCGCATGCGCTGGACCTCAGCCGATCGCGTCGACGACGAGATCGCGCGGCACGGCGGCGATATCCGCGATCCCGCACATCCCTGCATCCTCGGCAAGGCCGATGCGCAGGTCGTCGAGAACCCGCGCGACGCCGTCCGCGCCACCCAGGGCCATCCCCCACATGACAGGACGACCCACGAGGACGGCACGGGCACCCAGCGCCAGGGCGATGAGCACGTCGCCGCCGCTGCGCACCCCGCCGTCCAGGTAGACCTCTGCGCCACCGGCGCCCTGCACGACATCCGCGAGGGCGTCGAGCGTGGAGATGGACCGCGCCAGCTGGCGGCCACCGTGGTTCGACACGATGATGCCGGCGGCCCCGGCGTCAACCGCCCGGGCGGCATCGGCGGAGGTCATGATCCCCTTGGGCACGATCGGCAACGAGGTGACCGAGCGCAGCCATGCGAGGTACTCCCACGTGTTCGACGCGATGAGCCCGGGCGAACTCTCGAAATGTGCGAACTTGGCGCCCGCGGGCAGGCGGAACCCGATCTTCGCCGACGTGTGATTGACGCCGATCGGCGTGTTCACGAGTGGCACGATCGCCCGACAACCAGCAGCCTCCGCCCGAGCGATGACGCCGGCAAGCGCGTCACGGTCGTCCCAGTTGTAGAGCTGGAACCAGAGCGGGAGCTTGGGTTGGGCGGCCGCGATCTCCTCGATGGATGTCGTGGCGTTGACCGCGACGATGAACAGGCTGCCTGCCCGGGCTGCGCCGGCCGCCATCGCCAACTCGCCGTCCGGGTGGACCGCCCGCTGGAGGCCCATCGGCCCCACCATCACGGGCACCGACACGGACGCGCCGAGCACCGTCGTTTCGGTACGCACGTCCGACACGTCCACCAGGACGCTCGGCCGCAGCCGGCGTCGCGCGAAGGCGGCCTCGTTGTCGCCCCCGAACTCCGACCCGGAGCCGGAGCGGATCCATTCGAACGTCGGCGTGTCCATGACATGGCGCGCGATCTCACCGAAAGCCCGTGGGTCAAGGCGCGAAAGAAGCGAATCAGTCATCGGGACAAACCAACGGAGTGCATGTGGACCTCGAGTCGCGGGTGGGATGGACGGCCTGGAGTGGCCCGTGTAGATTGTCGACAATCTAGGGTCTGGTGCAGGGCGAGTCAAGCCGGACGACCGGGCCTGACGACCGGGCCCCATCGGAGCTGCCGGGCCGCGACCGCGACCAGGGCGGTGCGGATGCACATCACGCGCGCCATCGGGCGGCTGCACGACGAGGAGCACCCGTGATCCTGGAGGCCGAGGTCCTCGTCCTGTCGCACCGGCTCTCGCGCACGCGCCTCTTCGGGACCGGCTCCAATGTCACCCGCGATTCGGTCGTCGTGCGCCTCGGGGATGACGATGGCCACGTCGGCTGGGGCGAGACGTACCTTGTGCCCGGCGCGGTCGGCGCGGCGCGCACGATGGCCGACGGGCTCGTGGGCCGCGAGCCGGATGCCGCAGCCAGGGACCTTGCAACCCAGCCGGTCCTCCATCGCTGGGCTCTCGGGGCCGTCTCCATGGCGCTCGACGACGTCCGTGCGCGCCGCCGCGGGGTCCCCGTTTCCGCCCTGTACGGCGATCGTCAGCGTGAGCGGGTCCGTGCGTACGCCTCGAGCCGCGGCTACATCGACGGCATGTCGCCGGAGGCGGCGTGGGGCGAGGAGGCCGACGCCACATGGGACGCGGGTTTCCGGGCCATGAAGCTGCGCATCGGACGCTATGCCGTGGCCGACGAGATCGCGGCGATGGAGCGCCTGGTCGCCACGGCACCAGCCATGATCTGGATGGCCGATGGCAACGGGGCGTACGGCTACGACGACAGCCTGCGGCTGGGCCACGCGCTGCACGCGCTCGGGTTCCGATGGCTCGAGGAGCCGCTGCCCACCAACGACTACGCCGCGTATGCCGCGCTCGCCCGTGCCCTGGCGATCCCGCTGGCCGGCGGCGAGACCCTCGAAACGGCCGACGCTGCCGAACCGTTCCTGCGGGCGGGCTCGTTCGACCTGGTCCAGCCCGACGTCTCCATCTGCGGCGGGATCCCGGGCGTGCTCGATATCGCGCGGTTCGCCGCGGACGTGGGCCGATTCGCCGTCCCACACGCGTGCAGCGGCGCGATCGCCCTCGCGGCGACCCTGCAGGTGCTG
>JANONZ010000277.1:0-1985 GCA_031421095.1 Thermomicrobiales bacterium | reverse complement strand
CTCCGCCTTGCGGACAGGAGCCTGCGTGTCGGCCAGGATGAGGCTGTACTGGCCGAGCGCCCTGACGATCTCCGCGCGGGTCAGGTCGACCGTCGGCGTCACCGTCCTGCCCGGCCCGATCGACTCCACCGGGAAGGTCCGCCCCGGGACGTCCGTCACGCCGCAGGCGGCGACAGCCAGGACGACGAGGAGGCCCAGGGCAGGTCCGGCGATCCGGCGGCGCCATCGCACCATCATCCGGGCGGCCATTCAAACGAGCGACCACCCATCAGGTGGACGTGCAGGTGGTCCACTGTCTGGCCGCCCCAGTGCCCGACGTTGGTCACGAGCCGATAACCCGCCTCAGCGATTCCGGCCTGACGGCCGAGGTCCGCGGCGACCGCGAACAGTCGGCCAAGGAGCGCCCCGTCCGACTCGACCAGGTCCGCGGCCGACGGGATGTGCCGGCGCGGGATCAGCAGGATGTGGGTCGGTGCCTGTGGGGCGATGTCGCGGATGGCGATGACCGACTCGTCGTCGTGCAGTCGCTCCGCCGGTAGCTCCCCGGCCACGATGCGGCAGAAGAGGCATCCGGACGGCGCTTGTCCCGCTCCCCCGACGCCGGCCGTGGCGGTCACCAGAGCACCGGCTTGGAACTCATCAGGAACCCGATGGTCCCCACCAACCCGGCCATCAGATACGACATGTAGCGCTGGCGCTTGGCCCGAGCGAGCCAGGTGGCGTCATCGACGGCGGCCCGGATGCCGACGAGGCGACGCAGATTCGGGCGCTGGATGAAGAAGGCGATGCCGAGGTTGATGAAGTAGATGGACAGGGCGAGGAGGAGCCATGGTTGCTGGAGCATAGCCGGGCCCAGGGTCGCGACGAGCCCAAGGCCGGTCAACGCGAGCCCGGCTCCGATCACGAACGTGCCGTGGCTCTGCCCCCAGAGCAGCACCCGGACGACGCGACTCGCCGACTCGACCGTCGCTCGTCGTGTGCGCAGCGCGAACGGCAGGAGAATCGACGGGAGGACAAGGCTCACCGCCAGCAAGATGTGCGTAGCCAGCAGGATCGGGAAATACGACGGCATCGCCAGTGATTGTAGGACCGGATCCGGTCAGGCTCCGCGGACGGCCTCCAGCGCCACCCAGTCCCCCTCGTCGGAGCGACCGACGACCGTCAGGCCGGCCGCCTCGAACGCCGCTTGGACCTCGCCTTCCCGATCGATGAAGATGCCCGACGCGAGAAGCCGGCCCCCCGGTCGCAACTCGTCGTGCAGTGCGCCGGCAAGCGGCACGAGCAGGCCGGCGATGAGGTTGGCCAACACGACATCGAAGGCGGGCTCGCCACTCGGCAGGCTGCCGACGCGCGCCCGGAGGCGACGTACCTGGCGGTTGCGACGGGCGTTGGCGAGGGTCGCCTCGATGGCGATCGGATCCGTGTCGAGGCCGAGCGCGGTCGCGGCACCCAGCTTGAGTGCCGCGATGGCCAGGATCCCGGAGCCGCAACCCATGTCGAGGATCCGGGCGCGGTCCACGAGGCCCCGGTCGGCCAGCTGCTCGACGGCCACCAGGCACAACCGCGTGGTTGGATGGAGGCCCGTGCCGAAGGCCATGCCGGGGTCCAGCGAGAGGACGACGTCCCCGGGCGACCGCCGGTGTCGTCGCCAGGTCGGCCGGATGATGAGCCGGTGCCCGATCCGCATGACCGGGAAGTAGGCCTTCCAGGCATGGGCCCAGTCCGCCTCGTGGATCAGGCGGGTGCGCAGCTCGCCGATCGGCCGCAGACCGAAGGCCTGGAGATGCCCGAGCGCCTCGGCGACCTGGGCCACGGCACGATCCGCGGCGGCGCGGTCGCGGGCCGGCACGTGGGCGCGGACCGTGGCCGGCCGGGTGGGATCGATCCGGGCACCCAGACCCTCGTCGACGAGAACAAAGGCGGGCTCGACCGAGGTGCCGCCGGGGGCAGCCCGACCGAAGATCTCGCTGATGGCCTCGACCGCT
>JANONZ010000276.1:0-4125 GCA_031421095.1 Thermomicrobiales bacterium | reverse complement strand
TGGGACCATCAGATCCGCCAGAAGTCGGCCCACAAGGTGCTGAGGTGCTGCCCAAGAGCTGCTCCGTACCTCAGTCACGAGGCACTTCGCCGCTCCGGGCATCACCACGACCCAGGATCCCCGACAAGGACCAGTTCTGGGTGCCGACCCTGGATCGACCCCAGACGCCCGACGACCTAGGCCGGGACGCAGTGCTCAAAGTGATGCTGGCACCGTCAGTGCAGACTTCAGTCGCGGTTCCACCCAGGGCACTCCCGGTCGCGGCCGCACGGCCGGGCGCCGGTCGCCCGGGGCGGGGCTCGACAACACGACCGACCCAGACCCGCTCGGTGACGAGCTGGTTCGGCACCGAGAAGCGGACAGTGCCGTGGCGGATCGTCGACTCGTCGGCGGCGACCTCGGTGACACCGACGCCGCTCCGGGCAAGGCTCATCGGGCAACGGGCGACGATCGGCCATCGGCCATCGGCGCGGCGCGCCCCGCCCGTCCGGCCCCACCCGGCCACCTGGGGCTAGTCGGACTCGGGCGCAACCTCCCCTATACTGCACCAGCTATGCGATTCCTGAACCGTTTTGTCGACTCGAACGACCGCGAAGTGCGGCGCCTCCAGCCCATGGTCGACGAGACCAACGCACTCGAAGCCGAGTATGAAGCCCTCTCCGATGACGAGATCCGTGCCCAGTTCGCGGAACTCCGAGGGGACGTCCACGAGGCCGCCCAGCCCGACGAACCGTCCGACGATGAGCTCCACCACCCGGATCTTGAGCGCCGCCGCGAGCTGAAGAAGGATCGCCGCAGGCGCGAGAACGAGCGCCTCCAGAAAGCGCTCGACGATGTCCTTCCGGAAGCCTTCGCGATGACCCGCGAGGCGATGAAGCGGACGCTCGGGATGCGCCATTTCGACGTCCAGTTGATGGGCGCGACGGTCCTGCACCAGGGCAAGATCGCCGAGATGCGAACAGGCGAGGGCAAGACACTGGTCGCGCCGATGGCCGCCATCCTCAACTCGCTTTCGGGACGCGGCGTACACGTCATCACTGTGAACGATTACCTCGCCCGGCGCGACCCCCAATGGATGGGCCCGATCTTCCATTTCCTGGGCGTCAGCGTCGGGATGATCACGCACGACGCCTCGTTCCTGTTCGAGCCCGGCTACCCGACCACGGACGAGCGCCTCATCAGCCTCCGGCCGGTCAGCCGCGGCGAGGCCTACGCGGCCGATGTCACGTACGGGACGAACAACGAGTTCGGCTTCGACTACCTGCGCGACAACATGGTCCTGGAGCTCGACCAGCGCGTCCAGCGCGAGCGCAGCTTCGCGATCGTCGACGAGGTCGACAACATCCTCATCGACGAGGCACGCACGCCACTCATCATCAGCGGCCAGGCCGAGGAGTCGGGCGACCTGTACTTCACCTTCGCACGCCTCGTGCCGCGTCTGAAGGCGCGACCTGAGGGCGAGGAGGAAGGCGGCGACTACTTCATCGACCTGAAGGACAAGGCCGTCTCCTCGACCGAGGAGGGCATCGAGAAGATGGAGGGCTGGCTGGGCGTCGAGAACATGTACGACGCCGACCCGCGCCTCGCTCGTCACTTCGAGCAGGCCCTCCGGGCGCACGCGCTCTACCGGCGCGACCGCGACTACATCGTCAAGGACGGCGAGATCGTCATCGTCGACGAATTCACGGGCCGACAGATGCCGGGCCGGCGCTGGAGCGAGGGGCTCCACCAGGCGATCGAGGCGAAGGAGGGGCTGCGCGTCCAGCGCGAGAGCGTGACCCTCGCGACGATCACCTTCCAGAACTACTTCCGCCTCTACGACAAGCTGGCGGGCCAGACCGGCACGGCGATGACCGAGGCCGAGGAATTGCACAAGATCTACCAGCTCGAGGTCGTGGCCATCCCGACCAACCAGGAGATGATCCGCGAAGACTCCTCGGACCTCGTCTTCAGGGATGAAGCGGCCAAGTTCAACGCACTCATCGAAGAGATCGTCGAGATGCAGGAGGCCGGCCGGCCGGTCCTGGTCGGCACCGTCACGGTCGAGAAGTCCGAGATGCTCGCCGAGATGCTCAAGCGCCGAGGTATCAAGCACGAGGTCCTGAACGCGAAGTTCCACGAGAAAGAGTCGGGCATCGTCGCCCAGGCCGGTCGGAGCGGTGCCGTGACGATCGCCACGAACATGGCCGGCCGCGGCACGGATATCCAGTTGGGTGGCAACCCGGCGGGCCTCGCGTCCGACATCCTCCACAAGCGCGGACTCAATCCCGCCGAGGTGGACCAGGAGACCTACCAGGCCGCCCTGGCAGAGGCCAAGGCCGTCACCGAGGAGGACCACCAGAAGGTCGTTTCGGTCGGTGGCCTGCACATCCTGGGCACGGAGCGGCACGACTCACGGCGCATCGACAATCAGCTGCGCGGCCGTGCCGGGCGGCAGGGCGATCCCGGGTCCTCGCGCTTCTACCTGTCCCTCGAGGACGACCTGATGAAGCGTTTCGCCAGCGAGCGCGTGACCGGCCTGATGGAGCGCCTGGGCCTCGACGACGACGTGGCCATCGAATCGCGCCTCGTGTCGCGCACGATCGAGTCCGCCCAGAGTCGTGTCGAGGGCTTCAACTTCGACATCCGCAAGCGCGTCGTCGAGTTCGACGATGTCATCAACAAGCAGCGCGAGACGATCTACGCCGAGCGCGACAAGGTCCTCCACAACGAGGACCTGGCCGAGACGATCCAGGTCTTCCTCGACGACGAAGTCAACGCCCTCACGGCGAGCCACCTCGTGGGTGACGACCCGGATGCGTGGAACCTCGATGGTCTCGCGGCGGCACTCGTCTCGATGGGCCTGCCCGGTCCGGGAACGTCCGCCGACGAGCTGTGGGATTTGGGCGGACGCGAGCCGATCTCTGATCATGTTCGCGAGTTGGCCGACCAGGCGCTGGAGGCACGAGCGGCGGAGGTGGGCGAGGCCGACTGGAGCATGGTCGAACGGCTCGTGCTCATCCGCACCATCGACTCGCTGTGGGTGGAGCACCTGACGGAACTCGACGACATGCGCCGAGGGATCGGCCTGCGCGGTTACGCGCAGCAGGACCCGCTGAACGAGTTCAGGCGCGAGGCCTTCCGCCTCTACGAAGAGTTGCGCGGCCTCATCCGCCACGGCGTGGCATCGACCATCTTCCGGGTCACCGTCACCCGCCAGCCGGACCCGTCCACCGACGGCCCGGATCCGGCAATGGCGGCCTCACTCGCCCGGGGAGCGGCCGCCCTCAGTTCCGGCAACAGGGCGACCGGCGCCGGCGCGGCGGTCGGCGGCGCGGCGACGAGCGGATCGGCCATCCTCCGCGGCGGACCGACCGCCGCGCCAGCGACCAGGGTCATGCGCGAGTCGCTCGGCGATCAACCCGTCGCCTCCGGGCCGGGCGGCGCTGGCGGCGCCGCAGGCGGCGGACCGAAGCCCGGCTTCACCCCGAGCGGTACGCGGATCGGACGCAACGACCCGTGCTGGTGCGGCTCCGGCACCAAATACAAGAAGTGCCACGGACGCTGACGAGCTCCCGCGCCTGCGGCCCGCCCCGCCAGCACCGTCGGCCGCCTCGATGTTGCGGGACCTGATCCGTCTGACCGCCACCGTCTGCCTCGGCGTGGCGATCGTTGCCGGCTACGCAACGTACCGGATCTGGACCCAGGGCCAGCGCGACGAGCAGCGCCAGGTCGATGCGATCGTGGTGATGGGCGCGGCCCAGTATGACGGCCGTCCGTCCCCGGTCTTCGCCGCGCGGCTCGACCACGCGATCGAGCTCTATCGGGCCGGTGTCGCACCGAACCTTGTCGTCACCGGTGGCAAGGCCCCTGGCGACCGGACGACCGAGGCGGCCTCGGCACGGGACTACGCGATCGCCCATGGCGTGCCGGCGGGGGCGATCCTGCTGGAGGACCAGAGTCGGAACACCCTGGATTCGATCAGGGCGGTGGGTGGACTGCTGCGGGTCAACCACTTTGAGGCGGTCGTCCTGGTCTCCGATCGGCCGCACATGCTGCGCGTGCTGCGGATGGCCGGTGACGCCGGCATCACGGCGTGGGGCTCGCCGACCCCGACCAGTCCTATCGAAACGGATCTCATCGGTA
>JANONZ010000275.1:0-1774 GCA_031421095.1 Thermomicrobiales bacterium | reverse complement strand
GCAGGCGTCGTGGATGGCACTGGTCGACCGAGGCGGAACGGGTCGAGATCCGTCGCCGGGTGGCGAGTGGGGAGCGGATCGATGACGTCGCCGCCGGCGTCGGCCGGACCAAACGGATGGTCCAGCAGGTCGTCAGCCCGTTCGGCGGGATCCAGCCACGGCCGACCCGCCGGTCCGCGCTCCGACTCTCGAGTGTCGAGCGGGAGGAGATCAGCCGCGGCCTGCGGGCAGGCGAGACACTGCGTCTGATCGCAGCGCATCTCGGCCGGGCACCCTCGACCGTGTCCCGCGAGGTCAGGGCCAACGGCGGCCGGCGTCGTTATCGGGCGGTCCACGCGGAGGACCGAGCGTCGCGCTCCGCCCGCCGCCCGCGACCTGCCAAGCTGGCTCGCAATCGGCGCTTGCGCCACGCGGTCGAGCGGCTCCTGCTCGATCTCTGGTCGCCCCAGCAGATCGCCTGGCAACTGCGTCACGATCATCCCCACGATCCGGAGATGTGGGTGTCCCACGAGACGATCTATCAGTCGCTGTTCGTGCAGGGCCGGGGTGCCCTGCGGGCCGAGCTTCATCGCTGCCTGCGGACCGGCCGGGCCCGCCGTCGGCCGGCTGGCCGAGCCAAGTCCTTCGGTGACATCAGGGACATGGTCCTGCTCAGCGAGCGACCGGCCGAGATCGAGGACCGAGCGGTGCCCGGGCATTGGGAGGGCGACCTGATCATCGGCAAGGGCACCCACTCGGCGATCGGCACCCTGGTCGAACGCCAGACCCGCTTCGTGATGCTCGTCGCCTTGCCCGACGGGCGGACCGCCGAGGCGGTCAGGACCGCCCTCGCCAGCAGCATCCTGCGCCTGCCTGAGCAGCTCCGCGGGAGTCTCACCTGGGACCGCGGCAAGGAGATGTCCGAGCACGTCCGGTTCACCGTCGAGACCGGGGTCACCGTCTACTTCTGCGATCCTCACAGCCCCTGGCAGCGGGGCAGCAACGAGAACACCAACGGTCTGCTTCGCCAGTACTTCCCCAAAGGCACTGACCTGTCGGTGCATTCCCAGGCCGATCTCGATGCCGTGGCACGTCAGCTCAACGGCCGGCCTCGACAAACGCTCGGCTGGATGAAACCATGCGAGGCACTCGCCAAGGTCGTTGCGTTGACCGACTGAAGTCGCAGAGTCCGTGCGCGCATATCTCGCCACGCTACACGTTGGACCACCGCGCAACACCTTGGACCGCGGGGCTGGGGCCGCCGGGGGCGCTGGGGCGGCTCGGGCGGCTCGGGACCACCGCGCTACACGTTGGACCGCGGGGCTGGGGCCGCCGGGTGCGCTGGGGCGGCTCGGGCGGCCGGCCGCTCGGGCCGCCGGCCGCCGGCCGCCGGGACCACCGCGCTACACGTTGGACCACCGCGCAACACGTTGGACCGCGGGGCTCGGGCCGCCGGGCCGCCGCTCGACGCGCCGCCGCCGAACCCGCGGTGGGCCGAGGCTCAGTCGCCCCCGCGGATTTCGAAGCGAGAAAGTCGCCAGCCCGCCAGGACGAACGATCCGATGAGCACGACCCCAAGCACCAGGGCGCTGACCGACAGGTCCAGGGGTGTCCCCGGCAACTCGGCGCCAAGGGCGGAGGTGACGCCCAGCGCGGCCTGGCGGATGGACAGGAACCTGGTCCCTTCCAGTAACCCGGCCAGGACGCCCTCCCACAGGAGCGTGTAGGCCAGCCCGAGCAGCAGGGCGCGTGAGGTGAAGATGCTGAGCGTCATGAACGCCGCGGCATAGGCGCT
>JANONZ010000274.1:0-2465 GCA_031421095.1 Thermomicrobiales bacterium | reverse complement strand
CCTCACCTGCCGATCCCGGCAAGCGCGACCTCGACGAGCGCCTCCACCCGGCGACCTCGACCGTGAGCCCCGCCGCGGATGCGGCCCGGCGTGGTGAGCCCGCGGTCGATGGCCTGGGCAATGGCGCGGACCACCTGCTCGGGCGCCGCCCCGGTCTCGGCCACATCGACGATCGTTCGGGCGGGCCCGGTGAGGCGCATCCCGCCGCGGACGATCGTGTCGGAGCCGGTGAGCGGCCGCGTCGTCGTGTGGATCGCGACCCCTGTTCGCCGGGAGAGCGTGCGTCGGTTCCTCGGGACGGAGACGTGGATCACGTCCGGAATGACGTCCGAAAGCCCGAGAAGCTCGAGCGCGGACTCGTGTGACACGACGGCATCCGGCGCGAGCCCGAGCCAGGCCGCGATGAGCTCTTCACGGGGCGAGGAGGGATAGTCGCGGAGGCGGTACAGGCCGCGCGCAACACGGATGAAGCGGCCGCTCTGCGCATGGTGGCTGATCAGCGGGGAGCTGAAGCCGCACTCGCGAGCCTGGCCCGTCAGGAAGTAGCCGGCCTGCCCTGATGCGATGCCGAACAGGCGTTCGTGGTCAGGACGTGTGGGCGAAGCTGTGTCATCCATACCATGAATAGTACTTAGGTTAAGGACGACACATTGGGCGGCCGTGGGTGTCAATGGCCATGTGAAAGTCGGCGGCGCCCCCCCGCTGGTAGCCATGAGAAGTCCCCGCCCCTGGGGTCGTCTCAGGGCTTGGTCGACGGCCCACCCGCTCTCGTTCTCGCTTCCTTCATCCGGTAGGAGTCACCCGACGTGACGACCGTGACCGCGTGGTGGAGCAGCCGGTCGAGCAGCGCGACCGCGGTCGTGTGCTCGGGCCTGGGCGTCGCGTCCGACTGGCCGTTCGAGTCCTGGGGGAATCGTCCAAGTTATCGTCTGTAGCGAAGAGACGATAACGATGTTAGAGCCGGCCGAGCCGGCGGCCGGGACCTGGACCACTGCTGGCAGGAGCGAACACCCTTGCTACCTGTGTCCTACCGGTGGTAGTATCACGGTATGAAGGTCAGTGTCAGCCTGCCGGGCGAAGATGTCCAATTCCTCGACGAATACGCCAGGGAGCAGGGGCTCGAATCTCGATCGGCCGCGCTCCATCGAGCGGTTCGGCTGCTCCGCACGGCTGAATTGGGCGGAACGTACGAGGCGGCGTGGGAGGAATGGGCCGCCCAGGACGATGGCACCCTCTGGGAATCGACGACCGGCGACGGGCTCAAGACGTGATCCGGCGCGGCGACATCCACGCTGTCGATCTCGATCCCGCCCGCGGGTCCGAGGCCAACAAGCGCCGGCCCGCGGTGATCGTGAGCAACGACGCGGCCAACGCGACAGCCGGGCGACTGGGTCGCGGCGTCATCACGGTGGTTCCCGTGACATCGAACATCGAACGCGTCTACCCGTTCCAGGTCCTGCTTCCAGCCGCGGATACGGGGCTCGATCGCGATTCCAAGGCACAGGCTGAGCAGGTCCGATCAATCGCCGTGGACCGGCTGGGTGACCGGCTGGGAGTCGTCCCTCACGCGATCATGCTCGACATCGATGAGGCCCTGCGTCTGCATCTGGGCCTGTAACCGAGGGTTGCCTCGTGGACTTGGCGCCAGGTGAGTCAGCGCGCGAGGAGAGGCGCCGGCACGGCTGGAGGATGACGCACGATGGAACCAAAATGGGCGCATCATCGTCGCACTGCCATGACACATCTTCGATCTCGATCCTTGGTGACGTTCGCTCTGGTCGCCCTACTGGTCGGCGCGTGCACGAGTACGGGCGCACCGACCACGCCGTCACCAACACCAATCACGCCGGTCGTCATCACGGAGCCGGCACAGGCCGTTGCGCGCGTCATCCTCGCGGAGCCCCGCCTGGCCGGGTTGACCGCCTACGACCCGAACCTCATCGGCCAGGCGAGCTGGTACAAAGTCACGCCGGCGTCCGGCGTCGGGGTGTTCGTCGTCGAGGTCCGAGTCGGCTGGGGCGATTGCCAGGCCGGCTGCATCAGTGAGCACAAGTGGTTCTACGCCGTCGCGCCGGACGGGGCCGTGACGGTCGTGTCCGAATCGGGCGAGGCAGTCCCCGCCGAGCTATGGCCTTCGCAGGCGTCCGGTATTCGCACGGGGATCGGCGGGACGGCCACGGCGGGGCCGGTCTGTCCGGTCGAGAGGAACCCGCCTGATCCGGCCTGTGCACCGCGCCCGGTCGTCGGTGCGGTCATCGTCATCCGCGACGCGTCGGGCAAGGAGATCGCCCGCGTCACGACGGCCAACGACGGGACGTACTTTTCGGACGTGCCGGCCGGCGGTTATGTCATCGAACCGCAGGCGGCGCAGGGATTGCTCGGCACACCCGGCCCGACGAGCATCGTCGTCAGCGAGGGAGTGACGTCCCGGGTCGATCTTGGCTACGACACAGGGATCCGCTAGC
>JANONZ010000273.1:0-5528 GCA_031421095.1 Thermomicrobiales bacterium | reverse complement strand
TCGGGTCGCCTGGCCAGGGCCACGAGCCGTTCCCCCGCCGCGGCGCGGGTCTCGACGAGCGCGGCCCAGGCCGCGTGCTCGGCCGGTGGCGGCGCGACGAGCGCGAGAACCACCTCCGGCGCACCGATGGCCAGCTCCACGACCCCCTCGGGTCGACGACTCCGCGTCCGCGAGATGGGCCGGTCACCCGCGACCGGTTCTGCCTCCAGCAGTGCGGACCGATCGAGGGTCGGGTCGCCGCCGGCCGCCTCGATCGCCCGAGCGATGGAGGAGGTGAAGGAGCCGGGCGCGGTCCCCTCAGCACGGACCCAGGCGTCGTCCTCGGCGGCCAGCGCATCCAGCAGCAGCGCGAGCCGGGCCGGCTCCTCCACCGGCCCCCCGAGGCCCCAGACGGAGGCGACGGTCAACTTGTTGTACGTCAACGTGCCGGTCTTGTCGGTGATGATCAGATCGATCGCGCCCAGCGTCTCTTCCGCGTTGAGTCGGCGCACCAGGACGCCCCGTCGCAGCAGGCGGTAGGCGCCAAGACCCAGGATCACCGCCAGCAGGATGGGCGGCTCCTCCGGGATCGCGGCGATGGCGGCGGAGATGCCGGCCAGCAGGTTCTCGCCGGCCGGCCGACCACGGGCGAACCCGAGCCCGGTCACGATGACGATGAGCCCGATCGCCACGATGAGGAGGATCCGGACCAGCCGGTCCAGCTCCGCCTGGAGCGGCGAGCGTCGACGCTCCCGCCCGCCCAGGCCGCGCGCGATCCGGCCGACCTCCGACGCGGCCCCGACCGCGACCACGACCCCCTCACCTCGACCCCCCACGACGCTGGTCCCGCCGAAGGCCATGGCGTGACGGGCGGCGACCGGGACGCCAGCCGGGTCCGGCTCCCCCGTGGCCGGTTCCGGAACGGACTCGCCGGTCAGTACGCTGCGATCGATGACGAGGTGGTCGCCCCGGACCACGCGCAGGTCGGCCGGCACGATATCGCCGGCTCGCAGCAGGACGATGTCGCCGGGCACGAGCCCTGACGCGATCGTCTCGGCGACCAGTCCGTCCCGCCGGACGCGGGCCGTGGGCGCCGACGCCTCCCGCAACGCCTCAAGGGCACGTTCGCCCCGATACTCCGTCACGACATCGGCGCCGACGATGGGCACGAGCGCGACCAGGATGAGCAGGCCGTCACGGACCTCGCCGAGCAGGACGGCAAGGACACCGGCCACGATGAGGAGGATCACGAACGGCTCGGTCGCGGCGTCGAGGACGAGCTTGACAGGTGATGTCCGGGGCGCGGGCTCGAGTTCGTTGGCTCCGCTGATCATGGCCCGTCGGGCCACCTCATCCGAGGACAGGCCATGGGCCGGGTCGACCGTCAGATCCGCACACACCTCCGCGGCCGGGCGAGCGTGGGCGTCGGTGCCGATGTCCAGCCTGGGTGCACTGGTCGAGTCGGTCGAGTCGGTCGTCATCACCCCCATCATCGGACAACGGGGTACGATCGCTGCGATGAGCGAAACGACACCGGTGTCCATCCACGCCGATCGCGCTGCGGGGAGCCTGAAGATCGGCTGGGGCGACAGCCACGAGACGGTCTACGACACGGTCACCCTGCGCTGGCTGTGCCCGTGCGCCTACTGCCGCGGTGAGGCCGGCATGCCCGGCTGGCTCGACACCGCCCCGACCCTCACCGACGAGCAGACCCGCCTGACCGACGTCTCCATGGTCGGCGGCTATGCCATCGCGCCGAGCTGGGCGGACGGCCACCACACCGGCTACTACACGTTCCGGATGCTGCGCGACCGTTGTCCGTGTCCGGCTTGCTCGGCCAGACGGGCGGCCATCGCGCCGGATCCGACCATCGCCGACCGACACGAGGAGCACGCATGATCGTCGTCACGACTCCGTTCCTGACCGGCCATCGGATCGTCGAATCGAAGGGGATGGTCTTCGGCCTCGTGGTCCGCAGCCGGGGCCTCGGCGGTAACCTGATGGCCGGGTTGCGCTCCATCGCCGGCGGCGAGATCCACGAGTACACGAGCCTGCTCGAGGACGCCCGACGCCAGGCGCTGGATCGACTCGTCGCCAACGCGACACTGCTCGGCGCGAACGCGATCCTGTCGATGCGCTTCGACAGCTCCGAACTGGGCGGCACGATGAGCGAGATCGTGGCCTACGGGACGGCCGTCATCACGGCGCCCGACGCTTCGGCCTCAGCTCCGAGTTCGGCTGCCAGCACGCCGGTCGAGTGAACATGGGCCTCGGCCTGGCACGTCTGCTCATCCTCGTCGGCGGGGTGGGCCTGACGCTGCTTGGTCTCGCCCTTGTGGCCATCGTCGGTCCAGACGGCTCCCTCGTCGGGATCTATGCCGTCGGCCTCGGGCTGGCGCTCATCGTGGCCGCGCTCATCGAACGCGTCCGCTACCGATCCGATGCCGCCGAGCGCGAAGCTGCGCCGATCGGCCCGGGCGGCGGCGAGCCGACGGATGCGATGCTCGAGCCCTGGTTCCGTGCCACGGACGAGGTCTTCATCGATCCGACCACCGGCCGCAGGATGCGGGTCTGGTTGGACTCGCGCTCAGGCGAGCGCCGCTACCGCGCCGAGGCCTGACCGGCCCCTCGTGTCAGCGTGATATCCTCGGTCGCCGGGACGTCGTTGGTCGGCGGCCCCCTGCAGGAGCCCGAGAACCACCGATGGCCGCCGTCGACCCAGGAGCACCCACCCGACCCGCGGGAGCACCTGCCCGACCCGCGGGATCGCCGCGGGCCCGTCGCCAGGCCAGGACACAGGCGGCCTTCCCTTACCTGAACCGCGAACTCGCGTGGCTCGACTTCAACGCCCGGGTGCTGTTCGAGGCGCGCGACGAGCGTAATCACCTGCTCGAGCGGGTCAAGTTTCTGGCGATCTTCGCCGGGAACCTCGACGAATTCTTCCAGGTCCGTGTCGCCGGCCTGCGCCAGCAGGTCGAAGCGGGCAAGGCCGCTCGCTCACCCGACGGCCGCACGGCCGGGGAACAGTTGACGGCCATCCGCGCGCACGTCCTTGGTCTCGTGGCGGACCAAGCGGCGATCTACCTGTCGGTGCGTCACAAACTCGCTGCCGAAGGCATCGAGATCGTCGAGTACGCGTCCATACCGGAGCACCACGAAGCCCTCCGTCAGCGGTTCCTCGACGAGATCTTCCCGGTCCTCACGCCGCTCGCGGTGGATCCAGGCCATCCCTTCCCGTACATCTCCACGTTGAGCCTCTCGATCGCGGTCGGCCTGCGCGATCCAGAGACGGGCGATTCCCACTTCGCTCGGGTCAAGGTGCCCCAGATCCTGCCTCGCCTCCTGGAAGTGGAACCGTCCCACTTCGTGCTCATCGACCAGATCATCGAGGCCAACCTCGACGCGCTCTTCACCGGCATGGAGATCGTCGAGCACCATCTCTTCCGGGTGACCCGCAACGCCGACCTGGCCCTCGAGGAGGACGAGGCGGACGACCTCCTGATGGCGATCGAGGAGGAGCTTCGTCGGCGCCGCTTTGGCGAAGCGGTCCGGCTCGAGGTGGAACGGTCCATGCCGGAGGCGACCCGGGCGCTCCTCCTGCGCGGACTTGGCCTGGGCGAACAGGATTCGTACGAGATCAGGGGCATGCTGGACCTGACCGGTCTGTGGGCGATCGCGGAGCTGGACCGGGCGGACCTCAAGCCCCTGCCCTGGACGCCGGTCACGCCGCCCCGCCTCGTCCCACCCGACGAGGACGAGCCGGCGGATGTCTTCGCCGCCATCCGGGCCGGCGACATCCTGGTCCATCACCCATACGAGTCGTTCACCGCGTCGGTGGAGCGGTTCATCACCCAGGCCGCCGACGATCCGGACGTGTTGACCATCAAGCAGACCCTCTATCGGACGTCGGGCGACTCGCCGATCGTGCAGTCCCTTATCCGAGCTGCGGAGCGAGGCAAGCAGGTCGTCGTCCTGGTGGAGATCAAGGCACGCTTCGACGAAGAGGCCAACATCATCTGGGCGCGCAAGCTGGAGCGCGCCGGGGCCCACGTCGTGTACGGCCTGGTCGGATTGAAGACACATTCCAAGACCGCTCTGGTCGTCCGTCGCGAGGGCAGCGGCCTGCGTCGATACGTCCATATCGGGACCGGCAATTACAACCAGCGGACCGCCCGCCTGTACGTCGACCTCGGCCTGCTGAGCTGCCGGGCAGAGCTCGGCGCCGACGTCACGGACCTGTTCAACATCCTGACGGGTCTTTCGCGGCAGCGCCAATTCCGCCGGCTGCTCGTCGCTCCGCACAGCCTGCGGGCGCGGTTCCTCGACCTCGTCGAGCGAGAGATCGGTCACGCGGCAGCCGGACGGCCGGCGCGCATCGTCCTGAAACTCAATGCCATCGTCGACGTCGCGGTCATCGAAGCGCTGTACAAGGCGTCGATCGCGGGCGTCGACATCGAGCTGATCATCCGCGGCGCCTGTTCGATCCAACCGGGCCTGCCGGGCATCTCGGATCGGATCCGGGTTCGCTCCATCATCGGTGAGTTCCTTGAGCACTCACGGATCTGGAGCTTCGAACATGGCGGAGAGCGCGAGTGGTACATCGGTTCGGCCGATCTCATGGACCGCAACCTTGACCGGCGCGTGGAAGCGGTCACGCCCGTCGAGGACCACGAAGCCCAGGGTCGGCTGACCAGGATCATCGACGTCATGCTGGCCGATGATCGGCGTTCGTGGCAGCTCCTGCCGGACGCCACATGGGTTCGCACGGAGGTCCTGGCGGGCCGGGCTGGGACGATCGACACGTTCGAGGTCATGAAGGAAGAGGCACTTGCCGCGGGCGAGGTCTCGACTGTCCCGTCCCGACCGGAAGCCGGCGCACGCTCGCTGGATCCGCGGGCATGAGCGCTGTCGAGCGGCCGATCGAGGTCGAGTTGAAATATCGTGTCGTGGACATCACCCAGGCTGAGCGCTACCTGGTGGCGGAGGAGATCGGCTCGTTCGTCGGCGGTGCGGCCGTCCGCTCGTCCCAGATCGAGGACCGCTACGTGGACACGGCGGACGGGGCCCTGGCCAAGTCAGGGTTCGCGGTGCGCCTTCGGCAATCAGGGCGGGGCACCATCGTCTCCGTGAAATCGACCGCCCGGACAGAGGGGCCCGGCGGGTCGCTCCGTCGCGAGGAACTCGAAGGACCGGCGGACCGGACGGCCGGGCCGCTCGAATGGCCGGCGTCCGATGCGCGCTCGCTGGTCCTGGAGCTGGCTGGTGATGCAGCGCTGATCGAGCTCGTCACGATCCGACAACTCCGTCGCAAGCGTGTCATCCGTGATGGCGACACCCGGGTGGAGCTGAGCCTCGACGAGGTCGACGTCGTCGCACGCTCGCGAGTCGTCGATCGGTTCGTGGAGCTTGAGGCAGAACTGCTCAAGGGCGACGAAGGACGGCTCACCGGCCTGGCCGAGGTCTTCACCGCGGATCCCGCGCTCGCGCCGGCCGGCGGCAGCAAGCTGGAGGCGGCCATGGAGTCGGTGCGCTCAAGCGCACGTCCGCGT
>JANONZ010000272.1:0-8587 GCA_031421095.1 Thermomicrobiales bacterium | reverse complement strand
CAGACGATCCGCGACCATGGCATCGAGGTCCACGAGCGTGGCACGGTCGTTGTGATCCAGGGTCCACGCTTCTCCACGAAGTCCGAGTCCAAATGGTTCAGCGACGCCGGCTGGGAGGTCATCAACATGACCCAGTACCCGGAAGCGTGGCTGTGCCGGGAGCTGGGCATGGCGGTCGTCAACATCAGCCTCATCACCGACTACGACGCCGGCGTCCACGAGGGCACCGAGGCGGTCAACGCGATGAGCGTGCTGGAGGTCTTCCAGCAGAACGCGACGCGCATCCAGTCTGTGGTGCTGGACCTCATCGGGCGTTTCCCGACGGACCTGGACGCGCTGGGGGCGCGCGAAGCGCTGGAACCGACCCGTGGCGACGGCCACGCGATGACGGCGGAGGACCTCCGCTTGTTCGAGACCGGCCTGTGACGGACGGCGGCCGGTTGCCCATCGGGGTCACGATCCGGACGATCCGGGCGGAGCCGGGCTGGTGGCTCGAGAGCGCTCGACGGCTGGATGCGGCCGGTTACGCCGGCATCTGGGCGTGGGACCACTTCATGGGTCGCGGCGATCTGACCGTGCCGGTCGTCGAGGGCTGGACGATCCTGGCGATGGCGGCGGCACAGACGACCCAGACCACCGTGGGGCCGTTCGTCCTGAACGTCATGAACCGGCACCCGGCGCTGGTCGCGCGGATGGCTTCGACCCTCCAGATCGCCTCCGGCGGCCGCCTGCTGCTGGGGGTCGGGATCGGCGGCGCGCCGAAGGAGCACGAGGCCTACGGCATGGGCTTCCCGGCTGCGCCAGAGCGCGTGACCCGGCTCGAGGAAGCCGTCGCGGTCATGCGCGCCTTGTGGACGGGCGGCCCGGTCACCCGCGCCTCGCCGTTCTTCCCGCTGCACGAGGCCTACGCGCATCCGGTACCGGTCCCGGCGCCTCCGATCATCATCGGTGGCGAGACCCCGTCCGGCGCGCGGCTGGCCGGCAAGATCGGCGACGGGTGGTCGGCCTTCGACGACAACTTCGAGGCGAACCTGCCGCTCTACCTGGAGTCGCTCGCGGTACACGGCCGGCGGCGCGAGGACCAGCGCGTACTTGTCGGGTTCCAGGGCGAATGGCTCGGCGACCAAGCCATCGCGGAGTCGCCGTGGGTGACGACCCCGCGTGATACATGGGCTTACTGGCGCGAGGCGGGTGCGGACGGGGCGATCATCCTCGCCCGAACGACAGCCGACGTCGATGCGCTGGTCGCGGCCACGGAGCGCTGGTAGGCCTGGCTGCGGAGCGGCGGCCCGGGCCCAGGGCACGGCGGGCGGGTCGGGGTCGGCGAGTGTCCGGTGGCGGCCCGGTGGCGGTGGCCCGGTGGCGGTGGCCCGGTCGGCCCGGTGGCGGTGGCCCGGTCGGCCCGGTGGCGGTGGCCCGGTCGGCCCGGTGGCGGCCGGCCATCGCGGCAAACGATGCACCCGTGGACTTGTATGGCCGATGCGCGGGCCTCATCGGCCCAGCCAGCGGGCCGCTGCGAACGAGCCGAGCGTGGATTCCCTGGTCCGCGGGCTGGGACGGCGCTCGTGGAGGTTCGGATCGGCCTTACAAGTCCTCCGATGCATGGCTTGCCGGGCCCGGGACCGGGACCGGGTCCGGAGCAGGCTGGAACCTGCCCAGCGGCCCGACCTGCGCGGCGGCCTGCCGGCCCGGATCACTGCCGGGGCCCTTGTGGCCGGTTCGTGGCACCATCATCGGCATGAGCACCCCAACGACCGACTCGATGGCGGACTCGGTCCCGGCGATGCCCCCGACGGCCGGGATGCCCCCGACGGCCGGGATGCCCGCACCGGACCGGGACACGCCCCCGACGACACCGGCCCCGATGCATGCTTGCGTCCGCTGCGGTGCGCCCGTCGCCATCGACGTCGGGCTGTGCGAGCGGTGCAACCCGTTGGGGCTGCGCGATTCGTCGGCGTCGCAGGTCCACGGGCTGGCGTTGATCGGGATCGTCACGGCGATCGTCCTGATGGCCGTCGTGGGTCGGTGGGCACTGACGGGTGTCGGCCCGTTCGATGCGTCGATCGCCACCGTACTCCCGGACGAGCAGGGCCTGACCCTCACCCTGAACGTCAGGAATGTCGGCAGCCGGACCGGCCAGACCACGTGCCGTGTCACCGATCCTGCCGACAGGTCCGGCGGTATCGGGGCCTTCATGCTCAGCCCGCAGATCGATCCGGGTGAGACCGTGACATTCTCCCAGCGGGTCACGGAGCTGGGTTCCAGCGCCAGGCAGTTGGCCGTCGAATGCAGCACCCCGTGACGACGCATGAGGTCGATCTCGCCTTCTCCGTCGCGGTCGCAGCGGAGGCCGGCGCGATCCTGATGGACCGCTACGAGCGCCTCCAGCGGATCGACTACAAGAGCGCCCGAGATGTCGTCACGGAGGCGGACCACCTGTCCGAGGCACTCATCATCGACGCGATCCGGGTGGCCTACCCGCGCGACGCGATCCTGGCCGAGGAGACCGGGGAGCATCGGGCTGTAGCTGGCGAGGCGCCGACGTCGGGCCGGGGCCGGGTGTGGATCGTGGATCCGCTCGATGGGACCGTGAACTACGCGAACGGCTTGCCGACCTTCTGCGTTTCGATCGGTCTGGTCGTGGACGGGCGGCCGACAGCGGGCGTCATCCTGGATCCCACCCGCGGCGATACGTTTGCGGCGACCGTGGACGGACCAGCGACGCTGAACGGCCGTCCCATCACGGCCTCCGACAAGGACAAGCTGTCCGACTTTGTCATCTCCATGTCGCTCAACGGGCGGACCGCCACGAGCCGAGCCCGCAACGTCCGGAAGGCGATCCGCATCTCGCGATCCATGGGCTCCGCCGCTTTGGCCCTGGCGTATGTCGCCAACGGCCGATTCGACGCCTTCGTCCAGCAGGGCGGGCTGTCCGCCTGGGATGTGGCCGCCGCCGGGCTGATCGCCGAGCGGAGTGGCGCCCGGGTCACCGCGATGGACGGCGGCCGGTGGTTCGATCTTGGGCACTCCCCGAAGTCCATCGGGATCCTGGCGGCACCGGCCGCGCAGCACGAGGCGTTGCTGGGGCTCGTCCGCTGACTCGGGCCAGGGCGGTCGAGGCGCGGTGGCCGCGGTGTGGTGGCGGCGCGGTGGTGGCCGGGCGGTGGCGGACCCCGATCCGTCGCCCAGCCCCAGACCCGTTGTTGACGCCGATGGCGGCGGCCACTTTCCCAAAACCGAACCCACAGACTGGTAGGGACCGATTCGCACCGGCGGGAGGTCGCACGACGCGTCAGGATGGCGGATCCACGCTCAGCGTCGTGCCAAAGACCCAAGCTACGAGGTCGAATCCGGCGTCGCGAGGTCGAATCCGATGCTTACCAGTCTGGCGATACGGTTATGGGCGGATCGTCGGACGGGGCCCCCCATCCACCGCCGCCCGGGGCGCCGCCCGGGGACCCCCGCCCCCTCAGCCCCGCCCCCTCAGCCTTCGTCGCGCCAGCGATGCGGTCTGGTGGCCAGCCGATGCAGGCCCCACTCTTCGCAGAACGCCTCCCACTCGGCCCGCGGGACGCCATCCCAGCGCAGTTCGTCGGGGTCCCGCTGCCGGAGCGGCACGCCGTCGTCGACGGTCCGGAGCCGCGCCAGGTCGCGATAGAGGAGCGCCTCGGGCCAGTGCTCGCGGAGCGTGGAAGCCAGCGCGATGGCCCGCGACCCACCCAGGCCCGGTACCTCCCACGCCGATGCGTTGGCCGGCACGTCTTCCAGGTGACCGTACCGGCTGAGCACGGCGGCGGCGGACTTGGCACCCCAACCGGGCAGGCCCGGGAATCCGTCCGACGTATCGCCCACGAGCCCGAGATAGTCCGGGATCGCTAGCGGAGCGACGCCCCATTTCGCCCGCACGCCGGCATCGTCGTAGACCAGGCCCCGACGCCGATCCCACAGGACCACCCGCCCATCCCGGACGAGCTGGGCCATGTCCTTGTCCGGCGTGCACACGACGATCCGCTCCACGCGCGGGTCATCGGCGAAGCGGGTCGCCGCCGCAGCGATGGCGTCGTCCGCCTCGTACTCGATCATCGGCCACAGGACGATCCCCAGCGCCTCGATGGCGGCCTCCGCGATCGGGAACTGGACCAGCAATCCCGGCGGCGTGCCGGCCGACGACTTGTACCCTGGATAGAGGTCGTTCCTGAACGATTCGATGACCCGGTCCGTCGCGCAGCCGACGTGCGTGGCACCCTCCTCGCGCAGGAGGTAAAGCAGCTGCTCGACGAGGCCCGACACCGCCGACAACGGGATCCCGTCGCGACCGAGGACGGGTGGGCGCGGGGCGAAATGGGCCCGGAACAGCTCGTAGGTCGCATCGACCAGGTGGAGTTGCACGTGGTCCGCGCTCAGGACGTCGTCGAGTCGATCTCGACCAGTGCCTTGAGCCGGCGCAGGTCGGCCTGGAAGATCGCGCCCAGGACGGGCGTCTGGACCAGCGCGCCGAGGTGGGGGAGGACGGGCGGGACGAGGGTCTCCTCCCAACGCACGATCGTCGTCGTGCCATCCGCGCCGGGCTCCAGGGTGATGACTCCCCTGCCGGTGAAGCGGCCGTCGTGTCGGATGGCGAACCAGGTGGGTGGCGAGAACTCCGTGATCGTGACGGGGTCCGTCACGCCGATCCCGAGGATCCGCACTTCGGCCTCACCGACCGTGCCGACGCCGACCGGCCCGGGCGTGAGCAACCGGACCGACTTCATCTCGTGCATCCAGCGCGGCTGCCCTTCGATGTCGGCGACGACCTCCCAGACGCGCTGGATCGGTGCATCGATGACGACGAGCGAACGGATCGGTTCGGGCTCCCGGGCAACCCAGGCAAGCGCGCGATCGACCGCGTAGGCGGCGGCGGCGCCAAACAGGCCGAGGCGGACCAGGCCGCGGATCATCGCATCACCGTCCGCCACATCGTGACGCCGGCGGCCCCCATCTCCTCGATGGCGCGAGTACCGTCGCCGGATTGCAGATCCACGGCGGCCACGGCATCGGTCGGCAGCGAAGTATCGAAGCCGAGCCGGACGGCATCCAGGGCGGTCGCCTTGACGCAGTAGTCGGTGGCCAGGCCGCAGACGATGACGTTGTCGATGGCGGCAGCGCGCAACAACCCCTTGAGTTCCGTGGCGATCGTGTCGCCGCTGATCGGGTCGCGTATCGTGAAGCCCGAGTAGCCATCCTCGCCGTTGACGCCCTTGCGGACACGCGCTGCGTCGTCCGGGATCGTCAACGCTGGGTGTAGCGCCGCGCCCCACGTGTCGGCGATGCAATGGACCGGCCAGATGCCGCCGTCCTTCGCGAAGTGCGGAGTGTTCGCCGGGTGCCAATCCTGCGTGGCCACGACGAGGGCGCCAGAGTTGATGGCCATCGCGATCTCGCGGTTGAGCGTCGGGATGATCAGGTCGCCGCCGACCACGGACAGGCCGCCCGCCGGATCCGCGAAATCGTTCTGGACGTCGACGACGACGAGGGCCGTGCCGGGTCGATAGCGCTGCATGGTCCGAGCGTACCGCAGCCGATCAATGGCGTGCCCGGGATCAGCCGATGAGCGACGGGTCCTCTGTGCGGTCGCTTTCGACATCGGCGTTCGACTCGCCCGCGCTGGGCGGCTCGGCATCGAGCAGGTAGCCGATCCCCTGGAAGGTCTTGATCCGGCCGGGTTCGCCAGGCTCGGCGCCGAGCTTGCGGCGGACTCGCGATACCCAGACGCGCAGGTACTGGAGGTCGTCGCGGTATTCAGGCCCCCAGACCTTGGTCAGGAGTTCGGTGTGCAGCACGACCTTGCCGGCGTTGGCGGCCAGATGCTGCAGGAGGAGCCATTCGGTGCGGGACAGCTGGACCAGCTGGCCGTCGCGCAGGACCATCCGCCGCTCGAGGTCGATCTCGATGTCATCGAAGCGCACGACCCCGGAGCCCGGCGCGGCGCCGGACGATCGGCGCAGTACCGCGCGGACGCGTGCCGCAAGTTCATCCGGGTGGAACGGCTTGGCGAGGTAGTCGTCTGCGCCCAGGTCCAGGCCCTTCGCCTTGTCGGCCGTGGAGCCTTTGGCCGTCAGCAGGATGACCGCCACGGGCCGGCGCTCGCGCAATTGGCGCATGACCTCGATGCCATCGAGATCGGGCATCACGATGTCCAGCAGCACGATGTCGGGGCGGAATTCCTCCGCCTTCGACAGGGCCTCCTCGCCGCTGCTCGCAGTGACGACCCGAAATCCCTCTTCGCCGAGTGCGATGGATACAAGCTTGGTGATCCGTGGCTCGTCGTCTGCGACGAGCACGAGCGGCTGGGTGCCCATGCTCAACTCCTGGTTGGTGACGACATGGTGACGGACCCAGCGTCGGACGTCATCCATGTGGAACACTATGCGGGCGCTCACAGCATCGGCTCGCAACGCAGCGGGCAGGGCTACGGTCCGAGCTTCGAACCTTGCAGGATCGTTGCAACCGTGTACCCGGATCGACCACCGTCGAGTCAGGGCGAGATGGGCTACGCTGCCCTTCTTACCACCCTGCGGCTCGCGCCCGCCCGACTCGCCGACCGCGTCCCACTGGAGCCTGTCCGGATGTACTTCGACGAATTCAAGCATCAGCTGCCCGACATCGATCCGGCCGAGACCGACGACTGGATCGAGTCCCTCGACAAGGTCGTCGAGCAGGAGGGTGAGGCACGCGCCCGCTTCATCATCTACAAGCTGCTCAAGCGTGCGCGCCAGCTCCAGGTCGGGCTGCCGCCGTTGACCCAGACCCGCTACATCAACACGATCAGCCCGGAGCAGGAGCCGGCCTTCCCGGGCGACGAGGCGATGGAGCGCCGGATCCGCCGGCTGATCCGCTGGAATGCCGTGGCGATGGTCCTGCGGGCGAACAGCCGATCCGCCGGGATCGGCGGACACCTTGCGACGTATGCGTCGGCCGCGACCCTGTACGAGGTGGGCTTCAACCACTTCTTCCGGGGCAAGGACCAGGAGGGTAGCGGCGACCAGATCTTCTACCAGGGTCACGCCGCACCCGGCATCTACGCGAGGGCGTTCCTGGAGGGCCGCCTCACCGTTGACCAGCTCGATCATTTCCGGCGCGAGACCGTGCCCGGCCAGGGCCTGAGTTCCTACCCGCATCCCCGCCTCATGCCGGAGTTCTGGGAGTACCCGACGGTCTCCATGGGGCTCGGTCCCATCAGCGCCGTCTACCAGGCGAGGTTCAACCGTTACCTCCATAACCGCGGCCTGCTCGACACCTCCGGCTCGCGCGTCTGGGCATTCCTGGGCGACGGCGAAACGGACGAGCCGGAGTCGCTTGGGGCCCTCCATGTCGCGGCCCGAGAAGGTCTCGACAACCTGACCTTCGTGGTCAACTGCAACCTGCAGCGGCTGGACGGCCCGGTTCGCGGCAACGGCAAGATCGTCCAGGAGTTGGAGTCGGCGTTCCGTGGCGCGGGCTGGAACGTCATCAAGGTCGTCTGGGGTCGTGAGTGGGACGACCTCCTGGCGCGGGACGTCGACGGCATCCTCGTCCAGAAGATGAACGAGACGCTGGACGGCGAATTCCAGAAGTACTCGGTCGCCGGCGGCGCCTACATCCGCGAGCACTTCTTCGGTCCGGATCCGCGCCTGCGCAAGCTCGTCGAGCACCTCTCCGACGACGATCTCGCCAGGCTTCGCCGCGGCGGGCATGACTATCGCAAGGTCTACGCCGCGTACAAGGCGGCAACGGAGCACAAGGGCGCCCCGACGGTGATCCTGGCCAAGACGGTCAAGGGCTGGACGCTGGGCCCCGGTGTCGAAGCCCGCAACATCACCCACCAGGCCAAGAAGCTCAACGAAGCCGAACTACGCGTGTTCCGCGATCGACTCGAGCTGCCGATCCCGGACTCGACCCTCAAGGACGCGCCGTACTACCACCCGGGGCCAGACTCCGACGAAGTGCGCTACCTGGTGGAGCGGCGCCGGGCACTGGGCGGCCCTCTCCCGAAGCGCGTCGTCCGCGCCGTACCCCTGCCGCCGCCGGCGCCCCAGGTGGATGCCGAGTTCGCCGCCGGGAGCCAGACACCGGTCTCGACGACGATGGTCTTCGCCCGGATCCTGCGCAACCTGATCCGCGACAAGCAACTGGGCGCCCGGATCGTGCCGATCATCCCGGACGAAGCCCGCACCTTCGGGATGGACCCGCTGTTCAAGGAGGTCGGGATCTACGCGGCCCTTGGGCAGCGCTACGATCCGGTCGATTCGGAGCTCGTGCTCTCGTATCGCGAGGCGACCGACGGCCAGGTCCTGGAGGAGGGGATCACAGAGGCGGGTTCGATGGCCAGCTTCCAGGCGGCCGGGACGTCCTACGCGACCCATGGGCTGCCGGTCATCCCCTTCTACATCTTCTACTCGATGTTCGGTTTTCAGCGGACCGGCGACCAGATGTGGGCGTTCGGCGATGCACGTGGGCGTGGTTTCCTGATGGGCGCGACGGCCGGCCGGACGACCCTGGCCGGGGAAGGCCTCCAGCACGACGACGGCCACACCCAGATCCTGGCCTCGACGGTGCCGAACCTGCGGGC
>JANONZ010000271.1:0-3099 GCA_031421095.1 Thermomicrobiales bacterium | reverse complement strand
TCGGCCATCTCGATGCCGATCTCCGAGCCGCGCTCGCCGGCGTCCCGCATCGCCGCCCGCGCCTCGTCGGGGATCGAGATCCCGGGCACCTCGTTGTGGAGGAACTCGGCGTGACGGGCCGAGACGAGCGGCAGCACGCCGAGGAGGATCGGGACGGGCAGGCCGCGCGGCCCGAACCGCCGACGGGCCTCGGCGAGCATCGCCTCGACCTGTTCGACGGAGTAGAGCGGCTGGGTCATCACCAGGTGCGCCCCAGCCTCCAGCTTGCGCTCGAGCCGGTCCCATTCGGTCGCCGAATCGGTCGCCGTCGAGTCGAGGGCGCAGGCGATCGTGAAACCGGCCCGCTGGCCGATCGACGACCCGGACGGATCTTCGGCCCGGTTGAGCCGCGTGAGGATCTCGATCAGACCGATCGAATCGACATCCCAGACACCGGTCCCCGTCGGGTAGTCGCCGATCCGCGGCGGATCGCCGGTCAGGGCGATGATGTTGCGCACACCGAGGGCGTGGGCGCCGAGCAGCTCGGACTCGAGAGCCATCAGGTTGCGGTCCCGCGTCGTGCAGTGGACCAGGCACTCGAGGTCGAGATCGTGCTGGATCCCGAAGGCCACCGACAGGGCGCTCATCCGAACCCGGGCCATCGCCGAGTCGGAGACGTTGACGAGGTCGACACCGGCATCGCGGAGGAGCCGGGCGGCCTCGATCGTCCGCTCGATCCGGATGCTCCGCGGCGGGTCGATCTCGACCGACACGACGAAGCGGCCGGCGGCGAGAAGCTCGGCCAGACGCGTCGGCGGTGGCGCGTCCCCGACGGCTGCCGGGTTGGTCGCCCGCTCGACGACCGACGTTCGCGGCCGACCGCGGGAGATCTCCGTCGAGCCGTCGTCGGCCGGCGCGGCCACGGCACGGGCGCGAGCGCGCTGGGTATCGGCCGCGTCGAGCGCGTCGAGGGCCGCCCGCATCTCGGCGATGTGATCGGGCGTCGTGCCGCAGCAGCCGCCGACGATCCGGGCGCCCGCCGCCAGGAAACGCGGTGTCACGGTCCCGAAATACTCGGCGCTGGCGGCGTAGACGAAGCGCCCCTCCAGCCGCTGCGATAGACCGGCGTTCGGCATGATCAAGCGTGCGGGCGCGCCGTCGGCCGGGCGGCCCATCGCCTCGAGGGCGTCGAGGCAGGCCGCCGGCCCCGCGCCGCAGTTGACCCCGACCGCGTCAGCGCCGGCCCCGGCCAGCGCTTCGACGGCCGCCCTCGGGCTGCTGCCGTCAGCGAGGAGGAGCTCCTCGCCGAATGTCAGCGAGGCGATGACCGGCACATCCGACGCCCTTCGGGCCTCGTCGACGGCCAGCAGGAGCTGCCCGAGATCCGAGAACGTCTCGAGCACGATGACGTCGGCGCCACCCTCGAGCAGGCCCTCGATCTGCTCGCGGAATGTCGCCCGGGCGGCCGCCTCCGGGATGCCTGACGCGCCCCGTGTCGGCGACCCGAGCGGCCCCACGGAACCGCCGACGAGCGCATCGCGGCCGCTCACCTCGCGGGCCTCGCGGGCGAGCTGTGCCGCGCGCCGGTTGAGCTGGCCGACGCGAGCCTCCAGCCCCCACGCGGCCAGTCGCTGGCGGTTGGCGCCGAAGGAGAGCGTCTCGATCAGCTCCGCTCCAGCCTCGAGATACTCCCGATGGACAGCCCCGACCATCTCCGGATGACTCGCCACGAGCTCCTCGAGGCAGGCTCGCTGGGGCACACCCCGGCTGAACAGGAGCGTGCCCATCCCGCCGTCGACGAGGAGCGGGCGGGCGGCGAGACGACTCCGAAAGCGCTGCCGCGGTAGGCCGCCGGACGAGGGCTCTGGCATCAGTCCCCTATCGAAACGCGTGGGTCGGGCGACGGGACCGGAAACGGAAAGACCCTTCCTGCTCGGAAGGGTCTCGAAGGGAGTTCCCTTATCGTGCAGGCTGGCCTGCCCGGACTTGGCACCTTGCCGACTCCATGTCGGTAGGTTGTCGTGGCTTCAACGGGCCGGTCCCTCCGCCACTCTTGATAAGAAGCTCTTCAGTTGTGGGCACATAGTGCCGCACACGGCGCCGATGAGCAAGAGTCGGCTCGGTCAGGCCGCGGCTCGGTCAGGCCGCGGCCTGGACTCGCAGCCGATCCAGGTACGCGGTCCGCCACCGCTCGGTGACGTCGACGGCGTTGAACGTGTAGAGGTGCAGGTCCACGATCCCGCTTGTCGGGTCGGCGATGTGCGGCGCGAGCCCCTCGAGCAGCCCGTCGGGCCGGTAGAACCCGCCGGATCGGATCAGCCGGGCGATGAACCGCGTGTTCTTGACCAGGAACCGGTGCGTGTCGGCTACCCCGATCCGCGCGCTGATGGCCAGGAGTCGCTGCGGCTCGGCAACGCCCGGCAGGCCCAGGTGGACCGGAAGTGTGATGCCTTCTGCGCGCCGGGCGGTGAGCCATGTCGCGATCGCACTGGGATCGAAGCACAGCTGGGTGGTCATGTAGCTGGCGAAGCCCGCCTTGGCCCGGAGCGCGTCGAGCAGCGGCCCATCGGCGATGAAGGCATGGCCCTGCGGGTAGGCGGGAATCCCGATCTCGGCGAGCGGATGACCGATCTCGGCCATCGCCCGCAGGAGCGAGAGGCCATCTGGGTAGGCGCCCGGTTCCTTGGCGTCGCCACCGACGACAAAGGCGCGATCGACGCCGGCGCTCTCGAGCCAGGCGATCAGCTCCGAGAGGTGGGCGCGGTCCCGGATCATCCGCGCTGACAGGTGCGGAACGGCCCGGAAGCCTCGGCCCTGGAGCTGCTCGCACAGGGCGACCGTGGCCTCGATCCCCTTCGCTGGTGACGCCGTCACCGAGACGGTCGCGCCGGGCGGCAGAAAGCCCGCCTGGTCGAGCGCGATCTAGAGCGGCACAAGCTCGAAGGTCGGGGCGCGCATGACGCCGGCCAGTGCCGCCGCGCGGGTCGGCGTGAGCGTGGAGCGACGGCGAAACAGCACGAGGGACTAGACCTCCGAATCCGGCATCGACGCCTTCTTCCTGGCCATGAACTCGAGCAGCGCCTCGTCGATGGCGGGGTCGATGGGCGGCGCCTCGTACTC
>JANONZ010000270.1:0-2035 GCA_031421095.1 Thermomicrobiales bacterium | reverse complement strand
AGTACTGAGTGGGTCATCACGTCGCGAACTTTCATCATCAGAGTCACCTCACCCTTCGAGACAAGATTGGCCGCGCAGCCACGGAAGCGGCAGGGTCGAAAGTCACATCTTTATGGGCCACCGGGGACGAGCGCGGGCGGCAGCCCACGCAGGCCGCGCTCCACACTCGGTGACTCGACGTCCTGTGGCACACGGCAACAGGCCGAAGGGCACTGGCCGGTCAGCGAGCGCGACGACCACCATGAGCGTACCGGCGACTCCGCAGCTGGGCTGTCGCACGGAAGCCGGACAGGAGGCCTCGATGGACCGCAAGCGAGTGGTCATCATGGGCGCCGCGGGCCGCGACTTCCATGACTTCAACGTCGTCTACCGAAACGATCCCGGTGTCGAGGTCGTCGCGTTCACGGCGACCCAGATCCCGGGAATCGCCGATCGCCGTTATCCCGCGGAGCTCGCGGGGCACTTGTATGAACCGGGCATCCCGATCGTCCCCGAGAAAGAGCTCGAGCGGGTCATCCGCGACGAGCACGTCGACACGGTCGTCTTTGCCTACAGCGACGTCAGCCACGAGACCGTGATGCACGCAGCGTCGAGAGTGCTCGCGGCGGGCGCGAACTTCACGCTCCTCGGACCCGATCGGACGATGCTCAAGAGCCGCCGACCTGTCCTTGCTGTCGGGGCGACCCGGACGGGCGCGGGCAAGAGCCAGACGACGCGCTACCTGGCGGCGTTGCTGGCCGAGCGCGGCATCACTCCGGTCGTCATCCGCCATCCGATGCCGTACGGCGACCTCGCGGCGCAGCGCGTGCAGCGGTACGCGACGTACCAGGATCTCGCCCGTTTCGAGACGACGATCGAGGAGCGCGAGGAGTACGAGCCGCATCTCGACGCCGGCCGGATCGTGTACGCCGGGGTCGACTACGAGGCGATCCTCCACCAAGCCGAAACCGAGGCCGACGTCATCCTGTGGGACGGCGGCAACAACGACTTCCCGTTCTACCGGCCGGATCTGTATGTCGTCGTCGCCGACCCGCTCCGGCCGGGGGACGAGCGCCACTACCACCCGGGCGAGACGAACATCCGGATGGCGGATGTCGTGATCATCAACAAGATCGACTCGGCCGAACCGGCCTCGATCGACGCCGTCCGAGCGACGATCGAGGAGCTGAACCCCACCGCCGAGATCGTGACGGCACGGTCCGACCTGACGCTCGATGGTCCGCCAATCGCGGGCAAGCGCGTGGTTGTCGTCGAGGACGGCCCGACGCTGACCCACGGCGGCATGTCGTACGGCGCCGGGATCGTTGGCGCCCGACGCTTCGGAGCCGCACACCTGGTCGACCCGCGGCCGGTCGCGGTCGGGTCGATCCGAGAGATCCTCGACCGCTATCCGGCGCTCGAGCCACTCGTCCCCGCGATGGGTTACGGGCCGGCCCAGATCAGCGAACTCGAAGCCACCCTCAACGCCGTCGACGCCGATCTCGTCCTGTCGGCCACGCCGATCGACATCACTCGCCTGGTCACGCTGAACAAGCCGATCACCCGGGTCCGCTATGAGCTCGCCCCGGTCGGCGGCAAGCCGTTGGGCGACGTCATCGAACCGATCGTGCGCATGACCCAGACGCCCGTGTTGGCAAGAGTCTGATGCCATGGCGACCCTGCGGACCGCGGCGCGCCCGTCTTCGGCGGCGCCGCCCCATCACCTCCTGACCCTCGACGAGCTCGGACCTCGGGGCCTTCGTTCGTTGCTCGATCTGACCGGCCGGCTCAAGCGGGATCCGGACGCCTTTCGGAACCGCCTGACCAGCCGTCGGATCGGGATGATCTTCGACAAGCCGTCGACGCGAACGAGAGTCAGCTTCGAGTCGGCGATTGGCCCCAAGGTCACGGCCGTGGCCGCCTTCGTGCGCCGAACGGGCAGGTTCGCCGCGATCGGGGCCCTCGAAGATGCGGTCGCCGTCCTCGAGGGACGAGCCGGCACCAGGCTCGTCAACGAGTCGCTCGGCGCCGCGTGATGGACATGGCGTGCGCCGAT
>JANONZ010000269.1:0-10180 GCA_031421095.1 Thermomicrobiales bacterium | reverse complement strand
GGCCGGAGATCGGGAAATTCAGGACGGCCCGTTGGGTGGAGGCGCCGTACAGCGCGTCGGCTGGTACCTCCATCTCGCCCATCGAATCGCGTTCGAGGCGGGTGGCCGGTGTAGGCGTCTCGGTCATGGCGCGATTGTAGGCCCCGGCCGGACACCCTGTGATCCGTGCGACCCGGACACCCGGTGACGCCGTGCGACCCGGACGCGGACCCGGGCGCGGAACCCGACTAGACTCGCGCCGTGTGCGCCAGCCCCGCCCCGATCGCGTCGGACGATTTTCGCCTGGTCATGGGCCACTTCGTGACCGGGGTGACCGTCGTGACGGCGCTGGATGGTGATCGGCCGTTCGGCATCACCGTCAATGCCCTCAGTTCTGTCTCGCTCGATCCACCGCTGGTGATGGTCGCGCTGGACCGCCGCCGATTCCTGACGCCGATCGTGCGGGCGGCCGGCCGGTATGCCGTCAACATCCTGGCGGAGGACCAGCAGGATCTGTCCGATTGCTTCGCCGGCGCGCCGGTCGAGCCTGGTCGGGAGCGGTTCTGCGGGGCGGCGTGGCACCCGGGCCAGACGGGGCTGCCGATATTGGACGGTGCCAGCGCGGCGCTCGAGATGACGGTCGTCCAGACGTTCAGCGCCGGGGACCACGACCTGTTCATCGGGCGGGTCGACGCGCTGACCGACGCAATGACTGACGAGGCGCACCACCGGATGCCGCTGCTCTACTACCGGCGACGCTACCTGCGCATCGAGCGCGCCGCCACGGCCGAGGTCGAGGGCAAGCCGGAGCGGTAGCATCGACCGATGCCGACGATCCATCCCGACGAGCGACCGATGACCCAGACGATCCGGGCCAACGACCTGGAGATCGGCTACGAGACGTACGGGGCGGGTCCGCCGGTCATCCTCCTGCACGGCGCGACGTCGTCGGGAGGGGAAGACTTCGCGGCCCAGATCCCGTTTCTGGCCGCCAGTTTCCGGGTCTTCGTTCCCGACGCCCGCGGGCATGGGGCGACCCGCTGGGACGCCGCGAATGGCGTCGAGGCGGCATGGCTCGTGGATGACTTGCGAGCTTTCGCGGACGTACTGGACCTCCAGACGTTCCACCTCGTCGGGTTCTCCATGGGTGCGATGACGGCGCTCGGGTTCGCGGTCCGCTGGCCGGAGCGGCTGCGAACGCTCGTGCTCGTGGGCATCAGTCCGCAGCGCGAACCACGCGCCAGCGTCGCCCGCCGACTGATGGACCCTGTCCGGATCGAACGCGATGACCCGGCCTGGGCCGCGGACCTGACGCGGCGGCACGCCCCGGTCCAGGGCGACGGAGGGTGGCAGCGCCTCCTGCCTGCGGTCGCCGGGGATGTCGCCAGCCAGCCGTCCCTGACCCCTCGGGAACTGCGCGCCATCACGCCACCCACCCTGGTCGTCTGCGGGGATCGCGACCCATTCGTGCCGGTGGATCAGGCGTGGGGCCTGGCCCGCCAGGTGCGCGACGGCCAACTGTTTGTCGCTCCGGATTGCGGCCACCAGGTCATGGCCCACCAACCGACCCTCTTCAACGAAGCGCTCGCGGGTTTCTATCGTTCGACAGAACCGCCAGAAGATGGGCGTGCGGGGGATGTCGCGGCGCCTACGACAGTGGATACTGTCGCCACGACCACCGAGGAGAGCCGATGACCGAAGCCGCGCCACGGAACGACTCGTCGCGCGATCAGACGCCCGGCGAGCGTCGGACCTTCGTTCGTGTCGAGCTCCCGGCGCCTGCACCGGCTTCGGCCGCACCGACGGCCTCGCTGGAGGGCGTGGCGCTCGTCACGCTCGATCGGCCCGAGGTGCTCAATGCGCTGAGCTTCGACCTCCTCGACGACCTTGTCGCGGCGCTTCAGGCGCTCGATGCGGATCCATCCTGCCGGGCCGTGGTCATCACCGGTTCCGGTACCCGGGCCTTTGCGGCGGGCGTCGACATCCGGGAGATGGCGCCCCAGACGTCGGTCTCGCTCCATGCGGGCGGTCGGTTCGGGACCTGGGATCGGCTCGCCGAGATCGGTCTGCCGTTGATCGCCGCGGTCCGCGGCTTCGCGCTGGGTGGAGGCTTCGAGCTTGCGATGGCCTGCGACATGATCGTGGCCGCCGAGGACGCGACGTTCGGCCAGCCGGAGATCAAGATCGGCGTGATGCCGGGAGCCGGCGGCACGCAGCGGCTGACGAGAGCCGTCGGCAAGGCGCGAGCCATGGAACTGATCCTGACCGGCCGGACGATGAGCGCCGCTGAGGCTGCCACGTCCGGGGTCGTGACGAAGGTGGTCCCGACCGAGTCGACCGTGGATGCGGCACTGGAGCTGGCCGGGCGCATCGCGGCCATGCCGCCGCTGGCGATCCGAGCCGCCAAGATGGCGATCCTCGACGCCTCCGAGCGCAACCTCCACGACGGCCTCACCCGCGAGCGCGACGCGTTCTTCCGACTTTTCGACTCCCAGGACCAGGCCGAAGGGATGGCTGCGTTCACCGAGAAGCGCCCGCCCGTCTGGTCGGGACGCTGACCCGAACCAGCCACGAGGAGGATGCCATGGAGCGAGATCCCGAGGGGGGCCGTGATGTCGGTCGCGACCACGGCCGCGAGTTCGGCGACGAGCCTGCGCCAGCCATTCGCGACAGCGCTCCCGACTACCTGACGCCGATCGATGAATCCTCGCCGGTGAGCGGGCACACACCCGCGCCCGAGTCCACCACGTTGGCAGCGGAGACGCCGGAACATGACTGGGAGCGAGCGCGCGACCTCCTCTATCCCGCCTTTCGCCCCGTCGGGATTCAGGGCCTCGCGCTCGATTCGATCGATCGCGACACGCTGGCCGCCCACGGCGCGCAGAGTCACGCCCAGCCGATCATCGACCAGGGACCCGCCGGGCTGCCGGTCGTCTACACGATCGACGCGGGTGGCTATGACATCGTCGTGAACGGTGACCATCTGCTGTCATGGGGCGTGGAGCCGGCGGAGGTGCAGGATGCGGCGATGCGCAACCTCGCGAGGTGGTCGGCCTCCGCGCCATGGACCGACGAGATCTCCGGCGATCGGCGCCTCATCAGTTCCGACACGGGGCACGGCTGGGACGCCGCCCGCATCCTGCTGCCCGATGTCGTCGGGCACCTCATCGACGAGCTTGGATCGGCAGGCCGGATCCTCATCGGCCTTCCCGAGCGGCACCTCCTGGCGGCCGGATCGCTGCGCACGGGCGATGATGCCTTCGCTGCGCTCTTCGCCGACTTCATCCTGGAACACTCCGGCGACGCCGATGAGCCGATCGATCGGCGCGTCTTCGAGCTCGTGGACGGGCGGCTGGTCGAGTTCGCGGGGTGACCCGAGACGCGAATCGACCGCTCCGGGAGGCGTGGATCGTGGAGGCGGTCCGCACGCCGATCGGCCGTTACGGTGGTGCACTCGCGAGTATCCGCCCCGATGACCTCGCCGCGGCCACGCTGCGGGCGGTCGTGGACCGTGCGGGCGTCGATCCCGGCCTCATCGAGGACGTCATCCTGGGCTGCGCCAACCAGGCGGGCGAAGACAATCGCGACGTCGCGCGGATGGCCCTGCTCCTGGCCGGCTTCCCGGTCGAGGTTGGTGGCCTGACCGTCAATCGGCTGTGCGGTTCCGGCCTCCAGGCGATCAATTCGGCGGCGCATGCGATCGCGGTCGGCGATGGCGACCTGTTCATCGGTGGCGGTGTCGAATCGATGAGCCGCGCCCCCTACGTCCAGCTCAAGGCCGAGGCCGCCTACGACCGCGGCCCGCGCGAGATGGCCGACACGACCCTTGGCTGGCGCTTCGTCAACCCGCGCCTGGCCGAGCGTCACTATCCGTACTCCATGGGCGAGACGGCGGAGAACGTGGCCGAGCGCTGGGGCGTGTCGCGCGAGCGCCAGGACGCCTTCGCCGTGGAGAGTCAGCAGCGGGCGGTCGCGGCCATCGACGCCGGCCGGTTCGACGACCAGATCGTGCCGATCGCCGTGCCGCAGCGGAAGGGCGAGCCGCTCATCGTCGCTCGCGACGAACACCCGCGCGCCGATACCACCACCGAGGTCCTGGCACGACTGAAGCCGGCGTTCAGGACGGACGGCGGCACGGTCACCGCGGGCAACAGTTCCGGCATCAACGACGGAGCGTCCGCGGTGCTCCTGGTGGAAGCGGAGCGCGCCCGGGAGTTGGGCCTGCGGCCGATCGCTCGGGTCGTGTCGACGGCCGTCGCGGGAGTCGATCCGGCGATCATGGGCATCGGTCCGGTACCCGCGACGCGCAAGGCGCTGGACCGGGCCGGCATCGGCGTCGGGGACCTCGACCTCGTCGAGCTCAACGAGGCATTCGCCTCGCAATCGTTGGTATGTATCGATGAGCTCAGACTGGACCCGGCCCGCGTGAACGTGAACGGCGGGGCGATCGCGCTCGGGCACCCTCTGGGCATGTCCGGCGGCCGGCTCGTCACGATGCTCGTCCACGAGTTGCGCCGCACGGGCGGGCGCTACGGGCTGGCGACGATGTGCATCGGCGTCGGGCAGGGGATCGCCACGATCGTCGAGCGGATCGAGGACTAGGACTTCGGACGGGGCCTTGCAGGAGTTTTGGCGTGCACGCTTGTCGAAACCAGTTGCCGTGCGTAGGATGGACCCGTACTGGACGCCCAGCGCCTCACAGCCCTCGCATCATTCGCCTCCCGGAGGATCCAGCCAGATGATCGACCAGCAGCCGACGACGGTCGTCTCCCTTACCGATGCCGCGCTCGGCAAGCTCCGCGAACTCACGAAGGAAGAGACCAACCCGGCCATCGGGCTGCGCGTCTACGTCTATTCCGGCGGTTGCTCCGGTTTTCGCTACGGGATGATGCTGGAAGACGCGCCGACGCCGGAGGATCGGGTCCTCGACGCCAGTGGCATCAAGGTCTACGTGGATGGCCAGAGCGTCGATCTTCTCCAGGGCGCCCAGATCGACTACGTCGACACCCTGATGGGGGCGGGTTTCACCGTCAACAACCCCAATGCTGTTGCGGCTTGTGGCTGCGGCTCCAGCTTCCGGACCGCCGACGACGGTGGCGCGCCAAAGGGCTGCGCTCACTGACCGTCCGCCGGTCTGACGGCCGGCCGCACCAGGCGCCTCCAACGACGGATCAAAGGTTCGATGGAGATCCCGCTCTTTCCTCTGCACACGGTCCTGTGCCCCGGCATCGTCCTGCCGCTGCATGTCTTCGAGGAGCGCTATCGCGCCCTGACCCGCCACTGCCTGGAGACGCGTACACCGTTCGGCGTGGTGCTCATCCGCGAGGGAAACGAGGTGGGCTTCGGGAGCACCGTCGGTCTGTCCGGCGCCGGGGGCACCGTCGGGGCTGGGGGCACTCTCGCCCTGGCCGGTGTCGGGGCGCTGGTCGAGATCCGCGAAGCCGGTCGCTACCCGGACGGTCGCTACGATCTGCTGGCGGCCGCGACCGGACGATTCGTCATCGATTCGGTCGATCCTGGCCGCGAGCCGTACCTCGTGGCGGACGTCACGCCACTGGAGGATCAGGTCGGCGACGAGACGCGCGCCGAGCGGCTGGCTGCGTCCGCCATCCAGCGCTTCGTTCGCTACCTGGATCTCATGCGGGCGCGAGACGGTGAGACGAGCGAGGTCCTCGACATCCGGGTCGAACTCGACAGCGTGGCCGATGCGGGCGACGACGACGATGATGACGACGACAACGACGGTCCGGACGACGACGAGGCCGTCGACGACGATGCCATCGTCGAGGCGATCACAGCCGCGCTCATCGACGATGCCGACTCGCCGGTTGCCGATCCCGCTGAGGCCGACGAGTTCGCCACGGACCGACGTCGCGAACTCGTCATCCCTGACGATCCGACGGTCCTGTCGTACCTGCTCTCGGGCATCGTGCAGGCCGAGTTGCCGCTTCGCCAGGCGCTGCTGGAAGCCGCGACGACGGTCGAACGTCTCGAGGCGCTGGTCCGCCTGCTCGACCGCGAGATCCTCATGTTGACCCACCGACTGCGCCTGTTCGCGCTCGACCCGCGCCTGCTGGGCGGACCGCGGCGAAGCTAGCCGGCACCGCGGCCCCGAACCGCGGCCCCGAACCTCGGCCCCGAACCTCGGCCCCGCTGCACGGGCGGTGGCTGCCAGTCCGCCGGCCCGCAGCAAACGCGCCCGCCCATTACACACGTTGCGCCCGTTGTGCCCGTTGTGCGCGCCCGCGCCAGCTCGCACCCGCCCTGTCCGCCAAATGTCGTCGCAGGGAGCGTTAGGCAGGCAATGAACCCTCCAGGAGCCGCCTGGGTCCGGCGTCACGTGACTCCTACGCACAATCATGCGCGAGAGTGGTCCGTGTTGGGACTGACACCACGCCTAGTGATACTGGTTGGCGTCATGTGGCGGAGCGGGGCGGGCAGGATTGTGGCGGCACGGGCCCCGTGCGGTGCCGGCCAGTCAACACAGGATGGTTGAACGGGATCGGAAGCGCCCGCGCGCCTGGTTTCGGGCGTGTCCGTCTGCTTGTGTGTCACGTGATCGCGAACTGGCGAGCCGGACCGGCCTTGGTCAGAAGGTTCGAGCCCTCAGTGGTGACTGGCATGCACCCCGCGCAACAGGTCGACACGCCGCCGCGGGCCGGATCTCCCTGGCCGTTCTTGTGTGGAGGACAAGATGGCCGGATCTGCGTCTTGAAAGGCCGAAACGCCCTGTTCGAGACCCGACTCGAGCTGAGGTGCCTGGGATACCGAGGGGATCTGGCTTCGGCCACCCTCAGCGAGGGCCGCTGCGGCGACCGCCCCGCGCCACGGCTGCCGGATGGTGCAGGTTTGTCGTCCTGCGGAGAACGCGCGTCCATGCGCCCGCCCGCCCCGACCCGCGCCCGCCCGCCCCGACCGGCGACCCGCGACCCGCCCGCCCCGACCTGCGACCCGCGACCTTGGCTATTCGCTGAAGCGCTCTTCCTTCCAGGGATCGGCGTCGTTGTTGTACCCGTAGCGTTCCCAGAAGCCGAGCTGGTCGTGGTCGAGGAACTCCAGCCCGCGGACCCACTTGCTGCTCTTCCAGAAGTACTTCTTCGGGACGAGGAGGCGGAGCGGATAGCCGTGCTCGAGCTCCAGCGGCTCGCCACCGAACGTGTCGGCCAGGAGGACGTCGCCGTCATCGAGCACGGACAGGGGCAGGTTGGCGGTGTAGCCCTGCTCGGCATGCGAGACGACGTGTGTCGCGCTCGGACGGACGCCGGCCATCTCCAGGATCGTCTGGATCGGCGCGCCTTCCCAGGTGGTGTCGAGCTTCGACCAGCGCGTGACGCAGTGGATGTCCGTCTCGACGGTCTTGCGCGGCAGGTCCCGGAACTGGCTCCAGGTCAGCGTGAATGGCGAATCCACCTCGCCCCAGACCTTGAAGTCCCAGTTGGCGAGGTCGGTGTGCGGCACAGACCCGTAGTGGAGGACCGGGAATTTGTCGGTCTTGTACTGGCCCGGCGGGATGCGCTCGGCGACGGCCGGATCCGTTTCGCGAGTACCGAAGAGACGCTCGAACATGCTGACCTCGTCTGATTCCCCGGTATCGCCCCACACGGGGCGGCGACGCCGGTACCTTGAACTGTAGGCCGGACTGGATGGTGCGGTACGCTTCCGTCGTGGATCCGACTGCCAGCCCTGCCGGGATGACCCCCGACACCCTCGATCCAGTCATGCTTCGCGTCATCATCGTCATGCCTGCGTATAACGCTGCCAAGACGCTCGAACGGACCTACGCCGACATCCCGCACGAGCTCGTGCACCGGATCATCCTGGTCGACGACGTGTCGCGCGACGAGACCGTTGACATCGCCCGTCAGCTGGGCCTCGACGTCATCATCCACAGCCAGAACCGCGGCTATGGCGGCAATCAGAAGACGTGTTATGACGCCGCCCTGGAGGCGGGTGCCGACATCGTCGTCATGCTTCACCCCGACTACCAGTACGACGCCACGCGGATCCCGGCCCTGATCGCCCCCATCGCCGACGGGTCGCGCGACCTGATGCTGGGCAGCCGGTTCCTGGGCGACCCGCTGGCCGGTGGCATGCCCCGCTGGAAGTACGTGAGCAACCGCTTTCTGACCGGTGTCGAGAACATCGTCTTCGGCCTGCGCCTGTCCGAATACCACACCGGCCTGCGCGCGTACAGCCGCCAGCTCCTCGAGACCATCCCCTACAAGTTGAACAGCGACGACTTCGTGTTCGACCAGGAGCTCATCGCCCAGGTCGTCGCGGCGGACATGGCGACGCGGATCGGTGAGATCGGCGTCCCGACCCGTTACTTCGACGAGGCCTCGTCCGTCGGCTTCCGGCGGAGCGTCGTGTACGGCCTGTCCACCCTGCGGGTCGTCGCGCGCTTCATGCTCCACCGGATCCACGTCCGGCGTTCGCCGAAGCTGTCCGCCCGCCGCCGCCGGACGCCCTGAGCGCGTGCGGCGTATCAGCCGGCGGGCCATCGCTCGGGGCACGCTCGGGATCTCCATCAGCATCGTCGCGATCTGGATCCTTCTTCGCTCCGTCGATATCGGTGCGGCGTTCCAGGTCCTGGGCTCTGCGTCACCGGCCTGGATCGCGGTCATGATCGTCACAGCGTCCCTCGATGTGGCGACCCGCGGCGCCCGCTGGCGTGCGCTCCTCGCGCCGATCGCCGCGTTGCCCTACCGGCGCGTCCTCGGCTACACGTACCTTGGCTACCTCGCCAACAACGTCCTGCCGGCGCGGCTCGGTGAGCTGTATCGCAGCCACGCACTGGGGGAGCGCGAGGGGATCAGCCGGACGACCGTCCTGGGCACGGTCGTCGTGGAGCGCGTGGTCGACACCGTCATGGTCGTCGCCATCGCCTCGCTCGCGGTCGTGATCCTGAGCGTGCGCGGCACGATGTCGAGCGCCGCCCTGCTCGGCCTGGCGTTCGTGGCACTGCTCGTCATCATCCTGGGCCTGGGGATCGCGGCCCACCGGCTGCCCGGTACGGATCGAGTCCGGGCGATCTTCGAGCGCCGCCCGCGCCTCCTCGAGCTCGCCCGTCGGCTGCGCGACGGCCTGGCGGTCGCGGGCCGGCCGCGCACGCTCGGGACGGCGCTCCTGTTCAGCGTCCTCGCCTGGTCCGCCTCGACGCTGACGTTCCTGGCGGCCGGTCAGGCGGTAGGGATCCAGCTGAACGTGTCACAGGCTGCCTTGCTCACCAGCGGCGTGGCGCTTGCCACGATCATCCCTTCCGGCCCGGGCTACCTCGGCACCTTCGAGCTCACGGCGGTCGGTATCGCGAACGGGTTCGGGGTCCCGCGGGACGAGGCGTTCGCGATGGGCCTTCTGGTCCACGCGGTCATCCTGCTCGTAACAACCGTCGGCGGCGTCATCGCCGCGATCCGGCTGGGCATCGGCCGGCCCCGACCGACGACCACCGATGAGGCCGACGAGGCCACCGAGGCCGACGAGGCCGATGAGGCCGAGACGACCACTGCCGTGGCCACCGCGACCACCGATGAGGCCGCCCTGGCCACCACGGCCACCGATGAGGTTGCCACGGCCCGGCCGTGAATCGTCGAACCCCCGGCGGAGCCGGGGGTTCGTTCGTTGCGCGAAGTCCAATGGGCTACTTGATGAGCCCCTGATCCTTGAGCCATTGCCTGGCGACGTCGGCGACGTCCTTGTTGTCGACCGCGATCAACACGCCGAGCCTGGTCAGCTCCGCGGTCGTCATCTTCGCCGAGGCGGCATCGAGGAGCGCCGCGAAGGCGGTCTTGTCGACCTTGGCGAGATAGTCGTTGCGGACGAGCGGCGCGATGTTCTCGGCCGGCTGGGTCTTGAGGTCGTCCTCCAACTGGACGAAACCGTACTGCACGATGGCCGGCTGGGTCGAGCACAGCTCGGCCACGTCGATGGCCTTGCCCTTGAGCGCCTCGGCGATCGGCGCATCGCACGCGGCGAGGGCCTGACGCTGCTTCGGTGGGTAGGTGATCTTGTACTGCTCCAGCGCGCCCTTGCACAGCGGGTTGGCGTCGCAGTCGGGCGGAAGGCCCCACTTGAGCTGATCCTGGACGGCCGCCAGGTCGCTCATCTTTGCCAGCTTCAGGCTGTCCGCCGTGTCCTTGCGGACGACGAACGCATTGCTGTCCTGACCGGGCGTGATGGCCAGGACGGTCGCCAGGGCTGCGCC
>JANONZ010000268.1:0-1689 GCA_031421095.1 Thermomicrobiales bacterium | reverse complement strand
CGCACCGATCTCGGCCGGCGGGACCCGGCGGGACCGGCAGGACCGACCGATGTGGCCAGATCCACGCTCAGTCTGTAGTCGGATCCGAAGTGGCGAGGCCCAATCCGACGCGGCGAGGCCAGATCCACTGCGTACCAGTCTGCTGATACGGTTTTGGGACTGGCGGGCACCTTGGGCGGGCCAGGCCGAGGCTGGGGCTCCGCTTGAGCGCGCGGTCCTGGCGCGGTCCGAACGGGGCGGCCGACGTCACGGATCGTTCTCAGTCCCCGGATCCGGAGTTGACGGCCCTCGCGGCTATCGCCCTTTCCCAAAACCCGCTCCACAGACTGATACGCACCGATCTCGGCCGGCGGGACCCGGCGGGACGGGCGGGGCGGCCAGAAGGGACCAGATCCACGCTCAGTCTGTAGTCGGATCCGACGCGGCGAGGCCAGATCCACTGCGTACCAGTCTGTTGATACGGTTTTGGGCCTGACGGCCCCCTCGCGCCTGGCGGGCACCTTGGGCCTGGCGGCCACCTTGAGCCTGGCGGCCACGTCGGGCCTGGCGGGCGGTGACCGTAGAAGGGGGTGTCAACCGCGCGTCCCAGGGACCACGGTCACACCGAGCTGCCGACGGTGCTGAGGATCGTGCTGATCTGGCTGCCCAGATAGATCAGGGCGACAATGGCCACGATGGCGATAAGCGCGAGGATCAGGGCGTACTCCGCCAGCCCCTGGCCGTCCTCATCTTGATCACAGATCCTGGTGCGTGTGTTACGAATCGATGCCACGCGTCATACCGCCTTCCGTTCGGATCCCCCGGCGGTCATCGAACGTTACGGTGGCAGTGATCCCGGGGTCAATGCCTCATCGAGTCGATGTAATGCGCCTGGACACACGACCGCCCGGACACACGACCGCCCGGACACACGAAAAGGTACCGGGACACACGAACGCCGGGGCCTTGCGGTCCCGGCGTTTCGGTTGCCCTGATGCGGCTGCGGTCCTAGACCGAGGTGCCGACGGTGCTGAGGATCTTGCTGACCTGGCTGCCCAGGAAGATGAGGGCGACGATGGCCACGATGGCGATGAGGGCGAGGATCAGCGCGTACTCCGCGAGGCCCTGGCCTTCCTCATCACGATCGAGGAGCTCGAGGATGCGAACGTAGACATTGGTGAACAGCGCCATGTGGCAGCCTCCTGATGAGTCCGTCCTCGAAGCCGAGGGCGAGGCAACTATAGGGAGACGGAGTCTCGCAGCATACTAGGCTGATGGTACGGGTGACGACCCCGGACTCGGACGCTCAGCCGCCACCCGTCGCCGCGTCGATGGCGCCCCCGATGGCGGCCAGGATGTCCGAAAGCGTTCCGCCGAAGACGCCCAGGATCAGCGCCGTGAAGGTGGCCGTGAAGGCGAGGATCAGGCCGTACTCGACGAGGCCTTGGCCGTACTCGACGAGGCCATGGCCGCGTGATGGGCCACGCGACGCCACGGCTATCCCTCTGGAACAGGCGGCGGAGCGTCCATGATGAGGCGCAGTTCCGACCCATCAGCGGAGAGCTCGGCGACCAGACCGAGCGTGGCCGCGCGTAGCTGGATCTCGCGCCACGTCGACGGCGGCAGGACCACGATCGCATCGCGGCGGGCGGCCTCGGCGGCAACGCGGGCGTCCGCGCGGCGGTCCTCCATCATCGCGGCGAGGGCTGG
>JANONZ010000267.1:0-2585 GCA_031421095.1 Thermomicrobiales bacterium | reverse complement strand
CTCCCGCGTCTGCGGCTTCGGACCGGCGTGTCGGAACTTGTGCTCGTCGACCGTCGCTCCGGGGCCCGCGAGCTCTTTCGCCCGGGCGTGGAAGTAGCTCATGATCGCTGTCCCGTGGTGCTGCGGGATGTACGCGATGAGCGCCTTCGGGAGGCGCGCCCTGTAGGCGAGATCGATGCCGTCGACGATGTGCTGCTTGAGGATCCCGGCGCTCACCTCCGGATCGAGCTGATCGTGGATGTTCTCGCCGCCGGCCTGGTTCTCGATGAATGCCAGCGGGTTCGCCAACTTGCCGACATCGTGGTAGTAGGCCGCGACACGGGTGACGAGAGGGTCGGCAGCGATGGCCTCCGCGGCCCGTTCCGCCAGGTTCCCGACCATGAGCGAGTGGTGGTAGGTGCCCGGGGTTTCGACGAGGAGGCGGCGCAGGAGCGGCTGCGACGGATTCGCGAGTTCCAGCAGCTGGAAGACGGTCAGGATCCCGAACACGGAGCCGAGGACCGCGAACGAGCCGACCGCCGCTACGCCAGACCCCATGGCAGCCACCGCCGACCCGAACCACAGCTCCAGTACGCCGCGCAGGTCGCGCGCACCCAGCAACGAGAAGACCAAGACGACCAGCGCGTTGACGACGAAGGTCGCCATCGCGGCCTGCACGAAGACCTGCAGCCGGTCGCCCTTGCGCACCGCCACGATGCCGGCCATCCCACCCAGGAAGATGAAGGTCGTGTACTCGAGCGATGAGCCGTTCACCGCGCCGCCGATGACCGCCACGACCGCGATGACGATGGTCGCGATGGAGGCATCGAGGAGGACGGCCAGCAGCATGGCGATGGCCGCGGTCGGCAGGAAGAACGGCAGCGTCAGCCGACCGGCCGTCAGCTTCAACGCGAGCGTCGCACCGACCAGGAGCAGCCCGATCAGGATGAGCGCGTTATCTCGGTGCCAGAGGGCCTGCCGGAACCGCCAGATCCAGCTGAGCAGCATGCCGACGACGAGTACGGCCAGCAGGAACCAGCCCCCGAAGCTCACGACGTCGGGTGAGGTCTCGCGGAGCCCGAGCTCGTCGATCTTCTCGATATCGACGGCATCGAGCGGGTCGCCGCTGCGGACGATGACCTCGCCCTGCCGGATCTGAACGCGGGTCGGCGTGACCTCCGCGGCCGCCTTCGCCGCCGCCTGGTCCGTGAGATCCTTGCTGAACGTCGAGTTCGGGACGATGAGCGGGCTGATGAGCTCGGCCGCGAGCATCCGCTGCGCTTCATCGAGGCCGCCGGCCATCCGGCCGGACAGTCGGTTGCGGGTCTCCTCCACGGCGGTATCGCGGAGCTCCGCTCGGAGCGTGCCGTCGAGGACCCGACCCGCCTCCGTGCGCACGGCGGCCCAGCCACCGGCATCCAGCGCCACCAACGCCTTGCGCGAGCCCTGTGAGAGGCCCGGCACCGCGGTCTCGAGCAACGACGCCCGGGACTCCGGGGTCAGCTCCGCCGCGAACGTCGTATCCACACGGGCCACCCGCGACTCGAACATCACCTGCTGGGCGTCGGCGATGGCGATCGCATTCTCCGTCGTGAAGGTGTATTGCGGCGCGACGGCCTTGCTGGCGGCGGCCTGGGCGGCGGCGGTCTGGACCTTGCTCTCGAAGTCGATCGCGCGAGGCGCCACGATATCGCTGGTGGCCAACTCCCCAGCCCTCGCGTCCAGCGGCTGCTTGGGCAGGATGTCGGCGCCCAGCACGGCGGTCATGACCAGGATGAGGACGCCCGCCGCGATGGCCAGCCGCGAGGCGTCGCGCCGGGTGAATCGGGCGATCATGTCGGGGCGTGGCGTCAGCATCGCCGGGTCATCTGCCTGGGCCTCAGTGCGTCCCGACGTCGTGAGCCGCAAGGTCGGCGCCGGCGAGGGCCTGCACGACCAGTTCGCTGACCCGCTTGCCGTCGGCACGGCCGCGGATCCGGGATGAGAGCCAACCCATGACCTTGCCCATGTCGCGCGCCGACGAAGCGCCCGTGGCGGCCATCGCATCGGCGATGAGCGCGGCGATCTCGGCCTCGCTCAGAGCCTCGGGCAGATACCCGGCAAGGATGGCGATCTCTGCCTCTTCCCTGGCCGCGAGATCCTCACGACCGCCGGTCCGGAAAGCCTCGACGGATTCGCGGCGAGTCTTCACCTCACGGCTGAGGACGGCCAGATACTCGTCGTCGGTGAGCGGACGAGCCTGCCGCTTCTCGATGTTGTAGGCGGCACTCGAGACCATCCGCAGGACATCGCGACGCAGCCCATCACCGCCGCGCATGGCGGCGGTGATGTCGGCCTGGATGCGTTCCTGAAGGGACACCGGTTGGCACCTCGGGCGGGTCACCGTGGACGGGTTCGCCGCGGTCGCGGTGAGCCGTCGGGGACGCCCGCGTGGTCAGGGGCTGGGATGGCGGGCCTTGGCCCGTTCAGCCGACCGGCGTTCGGGCGTTCTTCTTGCGCTTTGCTTCCTTGCGCTTGCGCTTCACGCTCGGCTTCTCGTAGTGCTCGCGTCGGCGAGCCTCGGCGAGGAGACCACTCTGCTGGATCTTCTTGTTGAAGCGACGCAG
>JANONZ010000266.1:0-4444 GCA_031421095.1 Thermomicrobiales bacterium | reverse complement strand
GCGGCCGTGAACGGGTCGGCCACGATCGCCGCGATGATGGCGATCTCGCCCAGCCGGAGGAACGCCCCGAGACCGATGACCGCGAGGTCGAAGCCGACGGCAAGCGCAAACCACGTCGCGACGCCCGCAAGGGCCGCCTGGAGCCGAGTCGTCACGAGTGCACCGACGAGGACGCCGATGGCTGCTGCTGCGGCGGCGGCGGCGGCCGATACTCCGAGGAGGGCGACGAAGACGGGGAGGTCGCCGACCGGCACGTTGCCCGCGACGACGATCGCGGCCAAGCCGAAGCCGGCACCGAGCGACAGCCAGGACGACAGGGCCACCGCGAGCCACGCGGTCCAGACCAGCGCTGCGGGCGACACGCCTCGGGCCCGGAGCATCGTCCCGAAGCCGCTCTCGCGATCGGCCGTCAGCATCATCGCCCCGAGGAGAACCCCCTGGGCCGTCGGCAGGAGGAGGGCGAGGTTGACCAGCGCCGCCGCGGCCGGGCCCACCGAGCCGAGGCCAACCTGGCGGAAGGAACCGAGCCCCACGAGCGCGACCAGGCCGGTCGTGAAGCAGAAGACGAGCGTCGCCGCGATCGTGGCCTTGCCCCGGAGGAGTGTGCGTGCCCGGAAAACCGCCAGGGTGGTCACGGCATCGCCTCGCGGGTGTTGTCCGGCGGGGGCGCGGAGAGATCCCCACCACCGGGACCGGCGACGCGGATCCGGTCGATCCCGATCCCGCGATCGACGAGGTTGTCCAGGACCATCGACACGTCCTGTTCCCGACACTCGAGGGCCGCCCAGCGTCCCGCGATCCTGGTCCGCGTCACGAGCCCGATGCCCGCGATGTCTGCGGCACTCCCGCTCGACTCGAGGTCCACCCAGATCGTCACTGGCAAACTCGCCAGGAAGGCCGGCGCAGGCCCGTGGTACACGACCTGCCCGGCCTCGACCCGGACGACGAGGTCCGCGTTGGCGAGCAGGTCGAAGGCGGCCGGGCTGGCCACGAGGATCGTGGCACCGGCGTCCCGATGAGCGGCGAGCATGTCACGAAGCGAGTCCTTGGCGGGATCGTCGAGGTTGGCGTGCGGTTCGTCCAGGAGGACCAACCTCGGTGCTCCGAACAGCGCTCCCGCGAGGGCCACGCGCTGGGCTTGCCCGCCCGACAGCTCGGCGATCCTGCGCTGACCGGCCGGGACGAAACCGTCAGGCGCGGATGCGCGGTCCGGAGCTGGCCCGGCCAGGGCCCGGAACAACGCCAGGACCTCGTCGACCGTCGCGCCGCCCGGCAGCCGGATCCGCTGCGGGAGGTACGACATCTGTCCCGGGATCGCCCGGAGTGGCGACCCGCCAAAGCGGATCGACCCCTCGTGGCGCAGCGCGCCGGCGATGCAGCCGAGGAGCGTCGACTTGCCGGCCCCGTTCGAACCCACTACGGCCGCGAGCGTCGCGGTGGAGATCGACAGGTCGAGCGCGTTCAAGACACTGTGTCGCCCATATGCCTTGGTCAGCCCGCGAACGATCAGTCCGGGCTCGATCAGCCTGGATCCGCGGTCGGCATCACCGAATGCCGGGGTATCCGTGACCGCGGGTGTGGTCACCTGGTCAGCCATCGCGCCATCGCGGTGTCCGCCACCGCGCGATCGCCCGCCAATGGGCCGGTCGGCTCGCCACGGCAAGGCCGGCAACCGCGGCAATCAGGAGGCCCGCGCCACCAAGCCGCCATGCCTCGCCAGCCGGCGGCTCCGGATCTTCACCGGGCGCGACCGCCGCGCCGACCTGCTGGGTTCGTGGGGACTGGTCGAGGACGACCGGCGGGCGGGCACCCTCCCAGACGGCCTGGGCGGAGGCGAGGATCGACATCGCGGGACTCGTCCGGAATACGGCCAGGGCCGGATCGGCCGCGACCAGGAGATCCTCGACGCCGCCCGCCCGGTACGGGACGTCGCCGATGCCATCGCCCGCGAGATCGTAGCCGGCATAGTCGCTCCAGGTGTTCCCGACACCCCGGTACGACCAGAAGTTCCGGCGCTCGACGCCGACACCGAGCGCGGCCACCTGGGTCAGGTTGGCGTCGAAGACGTTGCCGCCGAGCACGAGGTCCGCACTCGGCATGAGCGCCACGCCGACATCGTTGGCGGCGAAGCGATTGCTCACCACGGAGGCCTCGGAGTGGAGCCGGTTGACCGTACCCTCCGCCTGGAGTCCGACACGGTTGCGGGCGATGAGATTCTCGGCGAGACGAAGCGTGGTGACGTCCTTGAGCACGATCCCGAACCCCGTGCCCGGCGATCGGGCGTCGACGATGACGTTCCGGCCGGCGAGGACCCCGGACGTATACATGAACACGAGACCGGACAGGTTCCCTCGGATCTCGTTGCCGAAGACGGTGACCGTCGTCCCGAACATCGCGTGGACGGCGTAGCGGCTGCGCTCGATCTGGTTCCCGTCGAGGAGCGCCTCGTCGACATAGTTGAGGTAGACGCCGTCCCGGACCTCCCGGATGACGTTGTCCCGGACGAGCGCCCCGCTGACGTTCCACAGCACGATACCGTCGCCCTGACCGCCGGGACCCGCGCCTGCCGCGTGCCCGGCATGGGGATCTGTGGCGCCAACCGATGTCGCAGGCACCAGATCGGCGGCCGGAGCCGGATCAAACGCGATCGCATGGCCGACATCACGGACGACCTGCCCGGAACCGACCAGCTCGTTGCCGATGATCCGAACCGCCGATCCGCCGTTGACAGCGATGCCGGTGAACGCATCCTCGATCCGGTTCCCCTCGATCGTCACCCGGTCGGCATCGACCGTCTTGATCGCCGCCGCCTCCTCGACCTGGCCACCGGTGTGCGCCACCCGGAAGCCACGGACCGTCACGTCCGGCGCGCTGATCGTCAGCACGGTCCCCCGTCCGCTACCGTCGAGCAGGACGTCGCCGTCGGCGACGAGCGTGAGCGGCCGATCGATGACGAGATGGACCCGATACGAGCCGGCCGGCACGACGACGGTCGCACCGGCCGGGGCCGCCTCGACGAGACGGACGAGATCGACGGGCCCGGCGGGTGGGTCACGGCGCGCAGCGGCAGCCGATACATCGGCCGGACGGACGGACGGAAGGACGACGAGAAGGGTCCCGGCGAGCGCGACGATCAGTGCGCCAGCCCCGGCCCCAAGCGCCAGCGTGGTGGATCGCCGGGCGGCCCGCCCGGCGGCCCGCCGGGCGGCCAGGGCCAGCGCTGCCACCAGCCAGATGAGCGCGAGGGCCGGCCCCGGAAACGTCCAGACCGTGAAGTTCCAGACCGTCGAGGGACCGATGACCAGCGGGACGAACGGATCGAGGCGCAGCGCAGACGTTGGATCCAGCTCCGTGCCGAAGATGATGAGCCAGCGCTGGATGTCGGCGAGCACGACCACGGGCACGAGTACGAGCCCCAGTAACGCCAGCCGGCCGAGCCAACCCGGCAGGAAGAGCGCCGCCAGAAAGAGGATCGTCGACCCGACGACGGCCAGCGGCCAGAGTCCGAGTTCCGGCACGGCGGCCAGATCGATCGGCTGCATCCCGATGTAGTGGTTGAGCGCGTTGACCTCGCGCAGCGGGCCTTCGGCACGGCCGCCGTAGAACCACAGGTCGAGACCCTTCGGATACTGGGGCGCGATCAGGCGAGTCCCCCAGACCGGAAGTAGGCCGGCGACGACCAGGCAGACCGAACCCAGGAGGGCGGTGACCGGGGCGAGCCAGCGCGCCGCGGGGGGACGACGTGCTGGCTCGCTGGTCATGGGTAGGCTCAGTTCGCTGTGAGGGTTCCGACCATCCCGGCCTGCTTGTGGCCAGGGATGGAGCAGTAGACCTCGTACGTGCCGGCCGCCGCGGTCACCGTCCCGCTCACGGTCTTGCCGACCGCGGCATAGATCTTCACGCCCAGGGCGTCGACCGTGATGTCGTGCTCCATCGTTCCCTTGTTGACGAGGGTGACCGTCACCTCTTCGCCAGCGGGGACCTTGATCGCGTTGAGATCGAACGCGAACTCGGTCGCGTCGACGAAGATCTCGGTCCGGGACGGCTGGCTGGCTGGCGCCGCAGGCTGCGACGTGGCGGCGCCGCCACAGGCGGCGACCACGATCCCGGTGAAGGCCGTGGCGATCAGGATACGTACGGACTGGCGCATGGGCAGGATCCTCCTATATGGGTTCGGCTGAGGGAAGTACGGGGGGTCGCGGTGCCCCGCTACCCCCGGTGGGGCCTACGGCTCGACGAGGAGCCAGCCCTGCATCTCGAGGTGGAGCGCGGAGCAGAACTCCGTGCAGTAGAAGGCGAATGAGCCGGCCTTGTCGGCATCGAACTCGAGGGTCACGACCTCGCCAGGATCCAGGCTCGCCTGGAGGTTGTAGGCGGGGATCGCGAACCCGTGGGTGGCATCCGCCGTCTGCTCGATACTCGTCACGTGGAGCACCACCTTGTC
>JANONZ010000265.1:0-3648 GCA_031421095.1 Thermomicrobiales bacterium | reverse complement strand
CACCGGCCAGCGAGACGAAGCGGCTCAGGATGACGCGGTCGCGGACCTTGTCCTCCGCGCCGCCGATGATGATGACGGTTCCATCGGCCACAGACTGTCTATCCCTCGGAGCGACTCGCGAGAGGATACCCGACGGAGGGCGCTCACTGAAGGCGAGCGAGGCCCCTGAGGGCGTCGGGCGGTGGTCCGAGCCTGATCCGCGGCGAGGTCGAAGAACGCCGACCATTCGGCCGGCCAGCGTCCGCGCTGGAGTTGAGGCGCCGGAACTCGTCGCGAACCGAGTCGTCGGCGAGGAACGGATCGGCGATCGTCTTCCACGTCAGGATCTCGCCCATCATCGCCCGATCCCGGGCCAGTCGCCAGGGAGCAAAGCCTGCCCACCGCCGTGCCGGTAGTGCCGGGGGGGCGCTCGGTCGTGGTGCGCTCGTTTCTTGCACTTGACACAAGAAGTCGACGAACCCTTGCATCGGACGCAAGCACTGTCGCTGGCTGGTCACCAGGGGTCCGGTTCTTGCATCGCACGCACGTGCGCAACACCATCTGGCTGGTGCGGCGCCGTCCAACGTCGGGATCTTGCGCTCGGTGCAAGCCCGCTGCACGAATCAGGCTCGGCCACCGGCCTCGGCGATGGGACTTGCATGTTCTGCAAGCCCATCGGGACCCCTGCTGCAAGCCCGAGAGAGCCGGCCACGCCGGCCCGTCTGGCCGGTCGTCCGACCATGCGAGAATGCCGAGCGATGAGTGACTTGGTGCCGCCTCCCGGTCTGCACCCGATCCCGGCCGCCGCCTCGGGCACCGCCGCCGCCGACCACGACCGCGGGCGGTCCGGGCGCCCGCTGCTGGACCTGTCCGATGTCGTCGACCGGGGCACACTGCGGCGGGCCGGCGTCTTCCGGCGGGCCCTGCGGCGCGAGACCTCGCGCCTTCGCGATCCACGCCGGATCGTGGCGATCGTCCTTCTGAGCCTGACCTTCGCGATCATCCTGTCCGGCCTCGCCGCCCGGGGCGACGCCGGCGGTGCTGATGCCCGGGCCTACTGGGCCGGCGTCCGGATCTGGCTCAACGGCGGCGATCCGTACCACCCGACCGGCCCGTTCCTGCCGTACGTCTATGCGCCGTGGATGCTGCCGATGTTCGCGCCTTGGGCCGTCCTGCCCTGGGACGTCGCCTGGTTCGTCTGGCGCGTCGGGACCATCCTGCTGCTGTTGTGGACCATCCATTGGGCCTATCGACGGCGGCCGCTGACGACCGCGGTCCTGGTCGCCATCCTGGCCTTCCCGTTCGGGGCCAACCTGGACACCGGCAACATCAACCTGCAGCTCACCCTGATGCTCTGGGCGGCCCAGTTCACCGGCCCGAGACTGGGCGGCCTGCTCTGGGCGCTGGCGACTTGGATGAAGTGGATCCCCGTGATCCTCTGGCCGATCCTGTCGGCGCGGACTCGGCGCTGGGGACTCCTTTGGCTGGCCATCTCGATCGCGCTGAGCATCGCGACCCTGCCGCTGACGATCATCCAGCTGCAGACGCTGTTCGGGTTCGGGGCGCGCCCGATACGACTCGACTACCTCGTCTATGCCTGGGCGCTCGTGCCGTGGCTCTACCGCCGGCCGGACCTGTCGACCTTCCTCCGTCTGGCGACATGGCGGCGTTGGCCGGCCGACCTGCGCACCAGGATCAGTCGACCGGCGGCGCGTTGACGGCGACGACTCCGGCCGCGTCCCCGTCGCGTCGGCCCTCCACGACCGGGTGCAACAGCAGCGCACCGATCCCGAAGAGCGCCACCGCCAACCACAGCGCCGCTCGCGGGCCGGCCGCGTCGCCCACGGCGTCCATGAGGCTGCCTCCGATGGCGATCGCGAGGACGCCGGCGGAGGCGGTCGCGACGTTCGAGATCCCCATGTACCGACCCGATGACGCCTTCGGGATGATGTCGGTCATGAGCGCCCAGTCGACGGCCAGGAAGATTCCGGCCGAGAGCCCGAACAACAACGTGCCGACCAGGGCGATCGGGAACGACGGGGCTGTCGCAACGATCGCCATCCCGATGGCGCCGATGACACAGCTTGCGTAGATGACCGGCTTGCGGCCGACGCGGTCGGAGAGACGAGCTGACGGCACGACCGCGATGACCGTGCCGAGCGCCACGAGCCCGACGAGCACGATGAACGCCGTCCCAGCCTCCTTCGCACTCATCCCCAGCGTGCGGGACAGGTAGAACAGGGCCAGATTCGTCAGGACCCCGCCGGCCATCAGGACGGCCAGCCGGGAGCCGACGAGCCAGAGGAAGCTGCGCTCGCGCAGGATGTCGGTCCCCCACGCCTGCACCGCGACGGAAGCCCACGAGCGCCCCTCGCGGGACTTGGGCGCCTTGCCCTCGCGCACCCGGATGACGACCGAGAGCATCGTCGCTAGTTCGAGGACCCCAAGGGCGATGACACCGATGGCGAACTGGCGGTTGGCGACCGCGATCCCGGCGATGACGAACCCGGCGACGTTGCCAAGGATCTGCATCATCCCGACCAACGCGCTTGCGAAACCGACCTGGGGCGCCGGCACGAGATCGGGGACGTACCCCTGGAAGGGGCCCTGCGCCATATTCGAGCTGAACTGGAGCAGCGCGACGAACGCAGCGATGGCGACGAGGTCGTTGCTGAGGGCGATCCCGATGAGAAAGACCATGTCGAGGATCGAACCGACGAGGATGTACGGCTTGCGCCGACCCCAGCGAGAGACGGTGTAGTCGGAGATGGAGCCGACCGTCGGCTGGACGATCACGGCGATGATGGCGCCGCTGATGGTGATGGCGAAGAGCGTCCGACCCGCGGTGTTCTTGTCGAGGATGAGCCCGTCGTACTCCAGTCGACCGGCGAGGATGAAGCTGAGCCCGGCGAAGATGGAGGTCAGGCCGAGCCAGTAGAGGGACAGTCGGAAGAGCTCCAGCCTCGGGAGCAGCGCCGCCGGGCGGTCATCGGCCGTCAGTTCGCTCGCTGCCGTCCCGGTCGAGCTGTGCATCGGTCCACTCCGTGCTGCCGCACCCCTGGCGGGTCGACGGATCGACCGGCGCCGTCATTCTACGCCAGGCTGAGAGGCCTCCCGTCCCGGCCAAGGGCGACCGTCGTGTGGAGAGGCACGAGACGGCGAGCGGTTGCTCCCGGCGCCACGAACCGGAAGAGCGACCGGTCGAGTGAGTGGATCCCGGTCGAGACCAGCCCGATCCGCCCGAGGCGGAACGAGAAGACCGGGTTGTCGCCGTTGCCCGCGTAGTGGTGGGGTGTACCGTCCGCGGCCAGGACAGCGAGGTTCGCCTGACCCCCGAACCGGTCGTGGAGCGCGGCGAGGAGATGCTCCGCCGGCTCGTCGGCACGCCACGCGTCCTCAAGCCAGCGGGCGCCCACCTCCGTATCGGCCCGGCCGTGGATCCGGCCCTCGGCACGGTAGGTCGCGCGGAGGCTTCGGTAGTCGCGCAGGTCGCCGTTGTGGCTGAACGAGAAGCGACCGGCCGGATCGTCGAATGGCTGGGTGTCCGGCAGGGTCAATGTGGAGAGCCGCGACGGCCGACGCAGATGGACGAGCGCCGCCATCGTCTCGGTCGCCCCGACCGCCGTCCGACCCGGGTCGTCACGGAAGGCCCGCACGTCTCGGTAGGAC
>JANONZ010000264.1:0-1652 GCA_031421095.1 Thermomicrobiales bacterium | reverse complement strand
GGCCGGAGGTCATTGACCGACATCGCATCCGGGGTCATCCCGCCGGTCGGGTCGTGCTCCTCGAAGGGAAGGCCAAGGGCGGCGAACGCCTCACGGGTCGCCGCCGCGTCCGACGTGGTCAGCATGAGCGCCCCGTCCGTGTCCTCGGCCACGCCGACGATCCCAGTGATGTTGACGCCGCGATCGCCCAGTGCCGTCGCGACGCGCGCCAGCGATCCGGGCTGATCGTCTAGCTTGACCGTGAACCAGACTGTCACTCGGGACACCTCCTGACTGTGCTCGCGATGGTACCCCGACCGGACTCAGTGTGGGCCTCCGTCGGTGGCCCCGCCATGACACTGGCCCGACCCATGGACCGAAGCCCAGCCGGTCCGGGTGGTACCGTCGGTCATCCTCGAACTGGCACTGGCGGACTGACCCATGCCTGCTCCACTCGGCAAGACGCCGACCAAGAAGATGCCCGAGATCCACGTCTTCGGCACCAACGACTCGCCGGCGACCCGCGCCGCCCTGCGTTTCTTTCGCGAGCGGCGCATCGTGGTCCACCACGCGGACCTGCGCAAACGCCCGATTGCGCCGGGTGAGTTGCAGCGCTTCGTCCAGAAGCTTGGAGCCCGCGCCCTCCTGGACGACGACAGCCGCGCCTACAAGGACACCGGACTCGCGCACATGCGGCTGGACGACAGGGAGATCGTGGAGCGCCTGCTGGCCGATGTCCGCCTTATTCGGTTGCCGCTGGTCCGCCACGGCAACGAGGTCACTGCCGGCCCGGCCGACACCACATGGGCGGAGTGGGTCAACCCTTCGGCGCGCTCCTGAAGGCGAGCCAGGCGACGAATGCCCCACACGCGACGAGGACGGCGCCGATCACCGCCCAGGTGAGGTCGCCGACCATGAAGCTGGAGCCGCGCAGGATACCCAGGCCCTGGCCGATCCAGACCAGCCCGACCGAGATCAGACCAGCGGCTCCGATCCAGCGAATGCGCACGACTGACTCCACGGTGGCATCCTACCGCCATGGACGAGATGACACCGGGCCCACGCCGGGCGGGACGCTTGTGGGTGACGCCCAGGGCCGCCGAGATGATGGAGGGCCACCCGGCTGCGACGGAGGACGAAAAGCTCCTCCAGCGCCGGCCCAGTCCGGACTTCCTCGAGACCGATACCTGGCGGGCGCTGCGCATCCTCTCGGAGTTCGTGGAGGGGTTCGACGCCCTGGCCCATCTCGGGCCGGCAGTGACGGTCTTCGGGTCCGCCCGGACGCCCCGGGACCACCCGGTCTACGAGCAGGCGCGGACCATCGGCCGGAAACTCGCGGAGGCCGGTTATGCCGTCATCACCGGCGGCGGTCCCGGCACGATGGAGGCCGCCAATCGAGGCTGCCGCGAGGGTGGCGGCATGTCCGTCGGGTGCAACATCGAGCTGGCTCATGAGCAGGGGTTGAACGCGTACGTGGACCTCGGTGTGGAGTTCCGTTACTTCTTCGCGCGCAAGACGATGTTCGTGAAATACGCGGACGGATTCGTCATCCTGCCCGGCGGCTTCGGGACGCTGGACGAGCTGTTCGAGGCGCTCACGCTCATCCAGGTCGGCAAGGTCCGGCACTTCCCGGTGGTGCTCGTCGGTCGAGCCCACTGGGCGGGGCTGGTGGG
>JANONZ010000263.1:0-3186 GCA_031421095.1 Thermomicrobiales bacterium | reverse complement strand
CGACTCGGTCCTCACGGTCGGCGTCGTAGTCGGGAAACGCCGACGAGCCATACAGGTTCTTCGTCCCGGGCGCCTCGGAGGTAGCGAATCCCAGCGCCCGATGGAACAGCAGCGAGGCGCGGTTGCCCGGCCACGTCACGGTCGTCACGCGTCGAGCGCCGCGGGCGGTGGCGTCATCGCAGAAGTGCCGGTACAGCTCGCGACCGATCCCAGCACGCCGGTGGTTCGGGCTCGTCCCGATGAGGTGGACGTACGCCTCGTCCGGCCGGTCCGGGCTGACGAATCCGACCAGGAACCCGACCGACCTGCCGTCGCTGTCCTCCGCCAGCCACGAGGTCCCGGTGAAGTGCTGGAGCCATAACCGCGGGAAGCGTTGCTGGAGCTTGGTCCCGCCCCACCACTCGTTCATCTGGCGGACCAGGCCCGGATGGTCGGCCTCCACCGGGTGCCGGTACCGGATCTCGCCGCTCACCGGGCGCGCACTCAGGCGCTCACCGGGCGCGTGCCCAGGCGAGGATCGCTGCGGCCGTGAACTCGACGGGCACGAGGAAACCGAAGACCTGGCCGAGATAGTCGAGCGGCGGCAGCACTCCACCTTCGGCCCGTGCGTACAGCCACAGGCCCAGCTGACCGAGGGCGATCGCGGCGAGTGCGAGCCCGACGGCCAGCCGCACCCGCGCGGACCGGGTGAGCTGCTCCCGTGCCCCGACCCGCACTGCCATCGCCACGGCCCAGCCGATCGCCGCGGCTGCCACGATGAGTCCGGCGGACACGGCGAACACGCCACCCAGAACGATGATGACGACCGCGCCGACGATCCCGACGACGGTCGCGACCGCCACGCCGCGCGGGACTGAGGCGCCGGGGTCTGGCGCGTCGACGGCCGCTGCGTCGACGGCCGCTGCAGCTTCGGCCGCCCTGTAGCGATCCGATGGTGGGTGGGCGAGCCGGCGCTCGCCGGGCGTCACGGTCTGCGGGGCATCGGCTGCCGCCGCGTCGCGCGGCTCGCCGGGCGGCGGGGTCGGAGTCGGGGTCGGAGTCGGGGTCGGAGTCGGTCCAGTCACCCGGCCATCGTAGCCCGGTCGGAGCGCCGTGGCGGCCGGCCATGCTCCGCGCTAGACTCCCTTCATCGTGAGACACCCAAGCCTCGGCATGCCGCCGCTCGACCGGATCGCCGGGTACCCGGATGCTGCCGCCCGGATCCGCGTTGACCCGGCGCGGCTTGCGGCACGCGCACTTCGCGTCGCCATGGACGCGGACCCGACCATGGGGACGCGCTACGACGAGGCGGGCCTGCGCCACCTCCTGCGCGATGCGGAGTTGCTGGCGGAGCGGGTCGCTTTGTGTGTCGAGGCCGGCGATCCCCGGCCGGCCCATGACTACGCCGAATGGACGGCACCGGTCTACCGCCGCCGCCGCGTCCCGATGGATGATCTCGTGGCGTTGTGCGACGGCCTCCGCGCCGCGTTCCCGAGCGTGCTGTCCCCAGCCGAGCTGGGACCGGCCTCGGAGGCGCTGGACGCAGCCATCAAGGCCTATCGTTGGCATCGGCGGATCGCCGGCGACGCCCGACGACGCAACCCGATCCTCGCGTTCCTCTACAAGGGTGCCTGAGGGATGACGATCAAGTGGGTCAAGCAGGATCCGCTGGTGATGAACGGCGAGCCGTTCTGCTACGGCTCGCGCCTGACGGTCCGCCAGCTTCTGGAGCTTCGCTCCAATGGCTACGACCTCACCCGGGTCCTGATGGACCATCCCGAGCTGCGGGTCGTCGGGATCGCCGCGGCGTATGCCTTCGCGGCCTCGCAGCGCGAGCGATACGCCGACTTCTTCGAGGCGGATGGGTCGCTGACCGGACCCGGCTACACGCAGGAGGAGGCGGCCGGGCTGCCCGCCCAGTACCGCATCCCGGGCATCGTCATCAAGTCCGAGGTCCCGGCGGCCTGACCGCCATATCGCCGCGAGGGGCGCCGCGGCGGGTGATGGTACGCTCATGCGACGCACTTCCGGAGACTCGCATGACTGATAGCACGACCGAAACCCCGACCAACGCCCCGGCCCTTGCCGCCGCCGTCGTGGAAGAGGCCGCTTTCGACCCCGCCCGGCGCGCCACGGAACTCGCCATCCTCGATGCGCTGCGCTCCGTCGTGGACCCGGAGATCGGGATGAATGTCGTGGAACTGGCGCTCATCAGGCAGATCCTGCTGGGACCCGATTCCACCGAGGTCAAGATGATCCTCACGACGCCGTTCTGTCCCTATGCCGGGTCGATGATCGCCCAGGTGAAGGAGCAGACCGAGACCGTCGTGGATCACGACGTGAAGGTGACCTTGCTGGCCGAACGCTGGGATCCGCGCGACGCCGGCCTGATGTGGTGATGTCGCAAGCGAAGGAGGCCGCGTCCCGATGAACCAGAACCAGATCCCCACCTCGTATGGGACCAACCGCACGCTCCCGGGGACGCCGTCGGCGCTGGGCGTCAGGCCCGACTCGCGCCTGGCCTCCGCGTTCCTCAGCCAGGCCTTCCTGTGGATGTTCGCGGGGCTCCTGGCCACGGCCGGCGTCGCCTACGTCGTCCAGAGTAACGAGCGCCTGCTCGCGTTCGCCTCGGGCAGCTTCTTCCTGCTGTTCATCGCCCAGCTGGTGCTGGTCGTCGTCATCAGCGCGGCCATCACCAGGATCAGCGCCAGCCTTGCGCTCCTGCTCTTTTTCGTCTACGCCGCCTCGCTCGGGATCACCATCGGGTTGATCGTGGCGAGCTACACGACCGGCTCGGTGGTGACCGCGTTCCTGAGTTCGTCCGCGATGTTTGGTGCGGCAGCCGTCTACGGCTCGGTCACGAAGCGCTCGCTGGCCGGGATGGGGAGCTTCCTGTTCATGGGCCTCATCGGGCTCATGGTCGCGATGCTCCTCAACCTTTTCCTGCAGAGCAGCACGGTGACCTGGATCGTCTCGATCGTCGGCGTCGTGCTCTTCACCGCCTTGACCGCGTATGACGTTCAGCGCATCCAGTCCGGCGATCTGGCCGCGCAGACCGGCTCCATGGAGAAGGCCGCGGTCGTCGGCGCGCTGCGTCTCTACCTGGACTTCATCAACCTGTTCCTGTTCATGCTGCGGCTCCTCGGCGGCCGCAACTGATCGGCTAGCGCACCGTCCCGCGGGTGACCGGGCGAGGGCGCGTCCGGT
>JANONZ010000262.1:0-4067 GCA_031421095.1 Thermomicrobiales bacterium | reverse complement strand
GCGACCCGGTCGCACATCTCGGCGACGACGCCCAGGTCGTGGGTGATGAAGATGATCGCGGTGCCGGTCTCGTCGCGCAGGGCGCGCATGAGGTCCAGGATCTGCGCCTGGATGGTCACGTCGAGGGCGGTCGTCGGCTCGTCGGCGATGAGCAGCTCCGGTTCGCAGGCGAGCGCCATGGCGATCATGACGCGCTGCGCCATCCCGCCCGACATCTCGTGCGGGAAGGCTTTCAGGCGTCGTTCCGGGTCGGGGATGCCGACCATGTGGAGCAGCTCGAGGGCACGCCCCCGGGCCGCCTTGCCCTTCATCCCGCGATGGATGCGCAGGACTTCCTCGATCTGGCTGCCGACGTTCCAGACCGGGTTCAGGGACGACGTGGGCTGCTGGAAGATCATGCTGATCCGGTCGCCGCGGATCTTGCGCATCTCGTCATCGGAGATCTTGAGCAGGTCCGTGCCGTCGAAGAGGACCTCGCCGGCCTCGACGCGCCCGGGCCGGGCCACCAGGCGCATGATCGACAGGCTGGTCACGCTCTTGCCGCAGCCGGATTCGCCGACCAGGCCCATGATCTCGCCCCGATCGACGTGGAAATCGATGCCGTCCACCGCCCGGACGACGCCGTCACGCGTGAAGAACGACGTGCGCAGCCCCTTGACCTCCAGCAATGGCCGTTCGCCGCGCTCGCGCTTCGGGCGCCGCTGGGCGGCCGGGACCAGCTCCTCGACGACGGTCTCGTCGAGAGCGTGGCCAAGGGTCACTGGCGTCCCGGAGGTATCGTTGCTGCCGGTCGTGGTCATCGGTTGAGCCGCGGGTCGAGCGCGTCGCGCAGCCCGTCGCCCAGCAGGTTGAACGCCAGGACGGTCAGGGTGATCGCCAGGCCCGGGGCCAGGATGATGTGCGGGGCGTTGAAGAGCTGGTTGCGCTCCAGAGCGATCATCGAGCCCCACTCGGGGCGCGACAGGTCGCCGGTCACCCCGACGAAGGCAAGCGCCGCGATCTCCAGGACCGCGCCGCCGATCCCGAGGGTTCCCTGGACGATGAGTGGCGTGAGCGAGTTCGGCATGATTCGCCGGATCAGGATGCCGAAGCTCGATTCGCCCAGGGCGCGCGAGGCCGTGACGTAGTCGCTCTCCTTGGTGGCGAGCACGGAGGCACGGGCCACGCGGGCATAGATCGGCACCGACACGATGCCGATGGCGAACAGGGCGTTGATCAGGCTGGCGCCGACGGCGGTCACGATCGCGATCGCCAGCAGCAGCGAGGGGAAGGCCAGGACGATGTCCATCAGCCGCATGAGCACGTTGTCCAGCCAGCCCCCGACGTAGCCGGCCAGGGCGCCGATCGCTGTCCCGACGATGATCGCGAATCCGATCGCGGCAAAGCCGATGACCAGCGACGTCCGAGCCCCGAAGACGACCCGGCTGAACACGTCGCGGAAGTTCCCGTCGGTGCCGAAGAGGTGCTGGGGCTTGTCGGCCGGGCAGCCGAGCAGGTGAATGCACGGTGCCGCCCGCTGGGTGACCCCTTCCTCCACGCCGAGCAACCGGCCGTCGGGATCGTGGGTCGCGATGAGCGGCGCGAAGACCGCCACGAAGACCAGCAGGCTGAGAATGGCCAGCCCGACGACGGCCGATCGCTGGCGCAGGACGCCGCCGATGGTGTCCCGCCACAGGCTGGCCGGCCGGGTCGTGGCAATCGGGTCGGCGATCAGCGGATCGGACGCCGCCAGCGGCTGCGGCTGCTCGTTCATGAGGGCCGGATCCTCGGATCGAGGAAGCCATATGAGACGTCGACGATGAGATTGACCGTGACATAGGTGACCGCGATCAGCAGGGTGAAGCCCTGGATGACCACGTAGTCTCGTCCGGAGATCGCCTCGAACAGCGAGCGACCGACGCCGGCCAGGTTGAAGACCGTCTCGGTGAGGACGGCGCCGGACAGCAGCGCCCCGAGCTGCAGGCCGATGATCGTGACCACGGGCAGCAGCGCATTCCGTGCGGCGTGGCGGAGGATGACAGCGCGCTCGCCGAGGCCCTTTGCCCGGGCGGTCCGGACATAGTCGAGGCCCATCACCTCGAGCAGGCTGGAGCGGGTGATCCGGGCGATGATCGCCAGCGGGATCGTGCCCAGCGCGATGGCCGGAAGAATGAGGTGGCGGAAGGCGTCGGCCGCGGCGCCCCACTGGCCGCTGATCAGCCCACTGAAGATGTAGATCCCGGACACGAAGTCGAGGATGGCTCGTGGCGGGCCCGTCCAGCTCTCGAGCCCCCACACCTCGGCCAGCGGCTCGACGCTCACCCCGGAGCTCAGCCGACCCGACGGAGGCAGCGAGAACGGTGTGTCCTTGAGCACGATCGCGAACAGGAAGGCCAGGAGGAGGCCGAGCACGAAGACCGGTATCGAGACGCCCAGGTTGGCGAACATCATCGTCCCGACGTCGACCGGAGAATTTCGCCGGTAGGCGGACAGCAGCCCGAGCGGGACCCCGACGCTGATCGCCAGGAGCATGGCCAGGACGGTCAGCTCGATGGTCGTGGGCAGGCGCTCGATCAGCAGCTCAGTGACCGGCCGGGAATGCTTGATCGAGTTGCCGAGGTCCCCGCTGGCGAGCTGCTCGAGGTACTTGCCGAACTGGATGGGGATGGGTTGATCCAAACCATAGCGGACGATGAAGTCGTTGCAGACCGCGTCGGTCGCTCGTTCGCCGAGGATCGCCCGACATGGGTCACCCGGCACCAGGCGCGCCAGCGCGAACACGAGGAAGACGATCCCAAGCAGCACCGGGATCGTCACGAGCAATCGACGGAGGATGAACTTGATCACCGCTGCTGGTCACCCGCCTCGAGTGCTCCGACAGGTACTGAAGGGGCGCCGCCGTCGGCGGCGCCCCTTGGCGATGGTTCGATCGAAGCGATGGGTCAGGAAGCCGGTGGGTTGAGGAACCCGCCCCAGAGGCCGGGGAAGTACTCGAACGCACCGCTGCGGCCCTTGCGCAGCGGGTGCTGGGTGTCCCACTCGACCGCGTAGCTAACGACGACGTCATTGGCGTCGAGGTCGGCACCGTCGTGGAACTTCACGCCGGGACGCAGCTTGCAGGTCCAAACCGTCGAGTCGGCGTTGGCGGTGCATTCGGTAGCGAGCGATGGGATGGAGGCGGCGCCTCCAACCTCGTAGCGGTAGAGCGACTCGTTGACCATCTCGCACGCTCGGAGCGTCTCGCCGTCAGACTCGTCACCGCAATAGAGGCTGAGCGGTTCGGCGTTCTGCATGAAGACGAATGTGTCGCGATCGCCGGCCTTCATCGTCGCGAAGACCTCCGCGCCGAAGACCGACGCATAGGCATTCTTGACGTCCGCCTTGTAGGCGGCACCGGACGCGCCGTGCGCGATGATGACTGCCGGGACGTTCTCCTTGATCTGGTTGTTGGCGATCGTGTAGGCCGCCGTGCGGGCGGCCGGATCGGCGGACGCGACGCCCGTGTTCAGGGCATCCACGATCCCCTTGAACGGCGCGCCGAATTTCTTGCCGGAGCCCGACCCGAAGTGGTAGTCGAGGAAGTTCGACGGATCCGGATAGTCGGCGCCCCAACCCAGGATGAAGATGCCCTCGAGCGTGCCCGCCGCATTCGCGTCGAGGAACGCGCCCGACTCCTGGAGGTCAAGCGTCGCCGTGATGCCCAGGTTCGCTTTGAGTTGCTGCTGGATCTCGGTCGCGATGACCGGTGGGTCGGGCAGGTATCCGCGGACGGCGGCGCGGAACTGGATCTTCGTCTCGAAGCCGTTCGGGAAGCCGGCGTCGGCAAGCAGCTGCTTGGCGGCCGTCGGGTCGAAGCCCCAGGTCTTGTCGCCCTCACAGGCGAACGGGATCTCGCATGGCGTGAAGTAGTCGGCGACGGTCGAGCCTGCCGGATAGAAGTTGTCGACGATCTGCTGGCGATTGATGCCCATGGCGATCGCCTGGCGGACGCGAACGTCGTCCCATGGCTTGATCGTATTGTTGAAGCCGAGGTACATCGTGTTCAGGCCCGGCCGCGGGGCGAACTGGAGGCTGCTGTCGGCCTGGAT